>NZ_JBSXNZ010000090.1:0-56048 GCF_056857895.1 Marinobacter sp. B-21 | reverse complement strand
CGGTACCGACACTGTGGTCAGCGCAGATTCACACAGCTCGCCATCACCGATGGAAAGCGGAAGCACATCCGGTTTGGTCTGCAGGGTGCCGGATTCGTAGATCAGCGTTACATCGGGCGCATGGGTCAGGCGCGCCAGGTTGGCGGCCTCGCTGGGCAGGCCGATGCCGACGAAGCAGGTCATGTCGTTGGTCAGTGCGCGGGCGGCAGTGACGCTCATCATTTCCGAAGAGGTAAATTCAAGGCTCATCACGCAGCTCCTTTTTCAAACACGTTTTCTTTCAGCCAGGTCTGGAAAGTTTCCCGGTCCCGGGCGATGCCATCCCACTCTTTGTAGAAGGCGTTGTCGCGGTCGTAATAACCCAGCGCGTAGGACGGGCTGGCGCCTTTCGGTGCCTCGGCGATGGCGGTGATGGCCCAGGAGGGCAGCACGCAGGCGTTTACGGAGGCACCAAGGTCGTCGACGATTTCCTCAACGGTCACGATGCTGCGTTTGGCGGCCAGTACCACTTCCTTCTGGATACCAACGATGCCCTGAATCAATACGTTGCCCTTGCGATCGGCACGCTGGGCATGAATCACGGCAACATCCGGGCGAACGGACGGCACGGCAGCCAGGCGTTCGCCGGTGAACGGGCATTCTATGAATTTGATCTGGTCGTTCACCTTGGGTAAGTCGCTGCCCACGTAGCCGCGCAGTACAGCGAGTGGCAGCCCGGCGGCGCCGGCTTCGTAGGCGCAGGCCATGGCGGCATGGCTGTGCTCCAGGATTTCCAGCTTGTTCGGCCAGCCCTTCTCCACGGCATCCCGCAGGCGATGCAGGGAACCCACGCCCGGGTTACCGCCCCAGGAGAAGATGAGTTTTTTCGCGCAGCCAGCGCCGATCATCTGGTCGTACACCAGATCCGGGGTCATGCGAATCAGGGTCAGGTCCCGCTTTTCCTGGCGGATGATTTCGTGGCCCGCCGCGAACGGAATCAGGTGGGTGAAGCCTTCCATGCAGACGGTGTCGCCGTTGCTGATGTGGCGGCTCACGGCCTCCTGAAGGGAGAGAAATTCAGCCATCACGGTGTCCCCATTGCAGTGATTGTTGAAAAGTTCGATATCCGAACATAAGTTTAATATGCGAACATGATGACTCGAAGGTTTTGTTGTCGTCAAGTACAAATTTTCACCAGTTGCCCGAAATGCACGGATGTTCGGATACCGAACGAGCTGTTAACATTCGCGGATGTTGCAATCGGGCGAGGAAGGAGCAGGAATGGACGATCAGATTCTCAAACCCGGCGACCGGGACTATGTTGGCGCGTTAGCAGCCGGGTTGGAGGTGTTGCAGGCGTTTGATGCCGAGCATCCCCGCATGACCCTGAGCGAGGTGGCAGCGCGCACTGACATGGACCGGGCCAAGGCGCGGCGTTTCCTGCTCACCCTGCATGCGCTGGGATTTGTGAAGCGAAGCGGCCGGCAGTTCGAGCTCATGCCCCGCGTGTTGCAGCTAGGTTATGCGTATCAGGCCTCGAACCAGTACCGCGTGGTGATCCAGCAATACCTTGAAGACATCACTGCAGAACTGGGGGAGTCCTCCTCGCTGGCGGTGTTGGATGGGGACGATGTGGTCTATGTGGTGCGCTCCTCTGCTCGACATAGGTTGATGGCGATTAACCTGTCAGTGGGTACCCGTCTGCCGGCGGCCTATACCTCCATGGGAAGGGTGATGCTGGCGCAGTTGCCGGAAGCGGAGCTGGACGCGTTTCTTGCCCGCGTGAAGCTTGAGGCGTTTACGGCATCGTCTGTGACCAGTGCTGATGCGTTAAAGGATGAAGTCATCAAGGTCCGGGAACAGGGGTATTCGATTGTGGATCAGGAGCTGGATTCCGGTCTTCGTTCCGTGGCGGTGCCGGTGTTTGCCGGCAATGGTGAAATGTTGGGGGCGATAAATATCAGCACCAATGCGGCGCGGGTGGGTATGGAGACGTTGATGGGAGTGTACTTGCCTCGGCTGCAGCAAGTGGCGGAGGCGGTGCGGCGGGCGACGCAGTAATCGTTCGAATTTTGGATTAGGACGGCTTCGCGCGAATTTGACATGCCTATGTTACGGATACCGCCCGGTCAATCGATTGTCCACTAATTCGGCCAGAATGGTATTGGCCAGTCGCATAACCGCATTGGGATTTTCCTCCTTCCGTCGCGAAGCGATTACCGGGGTGGTGATATTTTCATCTTCCAAGGGCATGTAATCCACACTATCACGCTGCAGTCGCCGAACCTGTTCCGGTACCAGAGTAAAGCCCATGTCCGAGGCCACTAGTGACAAGGCGGTCTGCACATCGTTCACTTGCTGGATCACATTTATTCGCAGCCCCCTACGATGGAACAGGCCAAGGGTGATATCCGCAAAGTTTGGCCCTGGCCCAGAGGGGTACGTAATCATAGGCCAGCGGGAGAGCTCGATCATGGATGGTGGCTTGCTGGTGAGCGGGTGGCCAACGGGTAAGGCGGCAATAAGTGGTTCATCAAAAAGCAGCTCTTGTTCAACATTCGGGTCTTCTATTCGAATCCGGCCAAAACCGATGTCGATTTTGCCATTTCTTAGGGCCTCAACCTGCTCACGGGTTTTCAGTTCGTGCAGGATGATTTCGAGGTTCTTGTTTCGGCGAAGACGCCGAACCATCAGCGGTAGTTGGCCATAGAATACGGACGGCACGAAGCCGATAGCGAAAACGGTTTTACGGTGCTGAGCAATTCTGCGGGTATCTTCCACCGTGGTCTCGATTTTGTACAGAATTTGGCGTGCCTGCTCTAAAAAATATTCTCCTCCGGATGTCAGTTCCAGCCCCCTGGGCTTTCGTAGAAACAGTTCTACTCCTACTTCCTGTTCCAACTGTTTGATGGCGCGCGTTAGTGGTGGTTGCGCGATGAAAAGCTTCCCCGCAGCCCGGGTCAGATTCAGCGTTTCCGCCACTGCCACGAAATATCTCAGGTGTCTCAGCTCCATCCATACCTCCAGGGTATCGGGTAATACTTAATCAATATTGGTTCCCATACGTGAAACTTCGTACTGTTCGAATCACTGGTATTCTAACTTGCGATTCGGAGAGCCCATGTCCGCAACCATTCAGTCCATCGAAGCCATCCTGGTTGATATCCCGACCATACGGCCGCACAAGCTTTCGATGACAACCATGGGTGTTCAAACCATGGTGATCGTGCGGGTCAAGGATTCCGACGGTCTTGAAGGCTTGGGTGAGGCCACTACCATCGGTGGCTTGGCTTATGGCCCGGAAAGCCCCGAAGGCGTGAAACTTACCATTGACACTTATTTCAGGCCACAGCTGATTGGTCAGTCTGCCTGCGCGATCAATACCCTCAGGGTAAGGTTAAATCGTGGGAGTCGTGGAAACAACCTGGCCAAGTCGGCTATTGAAACTGCCTTGCTAGATCTGCAAGGCAAGAGGCTGAATTGTTCGGTATCGGATCTTTTTGGCGGTGCTGTGCACCAGCACGTGCCGGTGCTTTGGACTCTGGCGAGCGGGAATACCTCCAAGGATATCGAGGAAGCCCTCGGTTTGATCGAAACCGGGCGTCACTTGGACTTCAAACTCAAGATTGGGTCGCGAGCGCTGATGGACGATGTCCGCCACGTAGCTGCTATCAAGAATGCCGTGGGTGAGACCGCTAGCGTGCGCGTCGATGTGAACCAGGCTTGGGATGAGTCAACGGCCGCCAAAGGCATGGCGGAGCTGCAAGCCGCCGGTATTGACCTGGTCGAGCAGCCAACTCCGATGAAAGATCATGCTGCACTGGTAAGGCTTTCTGAGAAGTTTCACCTACCTATTCTTGCCGACGAGTCTGTCGCTGATGCGAAAGACATGTATAGCCTCGCTGCAGCCGGTTTCTCAGGAGCGGTCGCACTCAAAATTGCCAAGGCCGGTGGGCCGATCCGAGCGCTGGAGCAGGCCGCAGTGGCTCAGGCGGCGGGTATTGGCTTATATGGAGGCACCCTTCTGGAGGGTACCATCGGCACCGTCGCTGCACTCCATGCATGGTCCACCCTAGAAAACTTGCAATGGGGTACTGAGATGTTCGGTCCATTGCTTATGAAGGACGACATTGTAGTCAAACCTCTGAATTTTCATAGCAACGGTGTAGACCTTCCAAAAGGGCCTGGCCTGGGCGTTGAGATCAACGAAGACAAACTCGCTGAGTACAGTCGGAAAGACCAATAAGGAAGGAGTGTTCATGTTGTTCAAAGTCGAAATGAAGGTCAATTTGCCAACTGATATGCCTGCTGACGTCGCCGCTGACATCAAGGCCCGAGAGAAGGCATACGCTCAGGGGCTCCAGGAGCAAGGCAAGTGGCGCCACCTATGGAGAGTGGCCGGGAGCTACGCCAACGTCAGTATCTTTGATGTGCAAGATAATGCTGAGCTGCAGGACCTAATCAGCAATCTGCCGCTGTTCCCTTACATGGAGATTACCGTCGCACCACTGTGTCGGCATCCGTCCTCTATTCATGAGGATGATCGATAACACGGAACGTCTGTTACTTGGCCTTCCATGCATCTTTGGAGTGCCAACACATGATGTTGCCATCCTATAAGCGTGATTGAGCAACAAAAACAAAAGTCCGAGGAGAAAAGCAATGACCGTTAAAACAATGCATACAGCCGATGTAAAGGAACTTTTGGAAAAGGTCGCCGGATTTGACCAGGAAGGTGGTAATGAGCGGATGAAGAAGATTGTTCACCGTGTCATGCATGACATTTTCCAGATTGTGGAGGATTTCGACGTTACGCCGGAAGAGTTCTGGAGCGCCGTGTATTACGTCGGCGAGCTGGGTGCAAACGGCGAAGCAGCCTTGCTGGCCCCGGGCCTGGGGATGGACCGGTACTTGGACATCCGCCAGGATGCTGAAGACGAGCAAGCGGGCCTGACCGGCGGCACTCCACGCACTATCGAAGGTCCACTGTACGTGGCTGGAGCTCCTGTCAGTGAAGGCTTTGCCCGCATGGATGACGGCTCCGACAAGGACGCCGAGGTAATCCTGATCAAGGGACAGGTTAACGACGAAAACGGCGATCCTCTGGCCAACGCCATTGTCGATATCTGGCACGCTGACACAAAGGGAGCCTACTCTTACTTCGACCAGTCACAGAGCGAGTACAATTTGCGTCGCCGGATCAAGACTGATGCCGAAGGTCGTTACGCTGCTCTGAGTATCATGCCCTCCGGTTACGGTTGCCCGCCCGAAGGCTCCACGCAGCAGTTGCTGAACCACCTGGGCCGTCACGGTCAGCGCCCGGCCCACATTCATTACTTCGTGTCCAAGCCGGGTTACAAGCACCTGACTACCCAGATCAACATCGCCGGTGACGAATATACCTACAGCGATTTCGCCTTTGCCACCCGCGAAGAGCTGGTGGTGGAGGCCAATCCTGTTGAGCAGTCCGCAGACGGCGCAAGGCACGGTGTGAATGGCCCGATTACCGAGGTTGAGTTCAACGTCGCACTGGTTGCCACTGACAAGCCTGAACTTCAGGAGCGCCACGCACGCCGCCGCGCCCTGGAAACCGACGCTGCGTAAGCGCCAGCCAAGAACAAGACGGAGTGAACGACATGACCAGCAAGCTTCAAAAACTCGCCGACAAGGTACGCGACGCGGTAATAGCCGATCCGGAAACCGGCCGCTTCCAGTGTGATCGCAGCATCTTCACCGATCAGGAACTGTTCGACCTGGAGATGAAGTACATCTTCGAGGGCAACTGGGTCTACCTGGCCCACGAGAGCCAGATTCCGGAGCCGGGTGACTACTTCACGGTGACGGTTGGCCGTCAGCCGGTAGTCATTACCCGCACCAAGGACGGCGAACTGAAAGCCATCCTCAACACCTGCTCGCACCGTGGCGCTACCCTGTGCCGAAAGAAGCGGGGCAACAAGACCTCCTTTACCTGCCCGTTCCACGGCTGGACCTTCCGCAACGACGGCCAGCTTTTGAAGGCGAAGGACCAGAAGAAAGGCGGTTACCCGGAGCAGTTCAACACCGACGGCTCCCACGATCTCAAGCAGATGCCGCAGTTCGGCAACTACCGTGGTTTCCTGTTCGGCAGTCTCAATGCCGATGTGGTTCCTCTTGAGGAGCATCTGGGTGAAACCACCAAGATCATCGACAACATCGTCGACCAGTCCGAGGACGGCCTGGAAATCCTGCGCGGCAGCTCGACCTACACCTATGAGGGTAACTGGAAGCTGACCGCCGAAAATGGCGCCGACGGCTATCACGTGGGCACCGTGCACTGGAACTACCTGTCCACCATGGGCCAGCGCAACTACGACAAGGGCGGCACCGAGGCGGTGGACGCCAAGAGCTGGTCCGCCGAGGGTGGTTTCTATTCCTTCGAGAACGGCCACATGATGCTGTGGACCCGACTGCTGAACCCGGAAGTGCGTCCGATCTTCAGCCAGCTGGAGCGCCTGAAGGAAACCTACGGCGAGGCCCGTGCCGACTCCATTGTCCGCACCACCAAGAATTTGTGCCTGTACCCGAACGTCTACCTGATGGATCAGTTCTCCACCCAGATCCGTGTGACCCGGCCCATCGACGTCAACAAGACGGAAGTGACCATCTATGCCTTTGGTCCGAAGAACGAGCCGGCAGAACTGCGCGCCAAGCGTATCCGACAGTACGAAGACTTCTTCAATGTGACCGGTATGGGTACCCCGGATGACCTCGAGGAATTCCGCGCCTGCCAGAGCGGTTATGAAGCCCGCGATATGCGTTGGAACGACATGAGCCGTGGTGCGGTGCACTGGATCGACGGTCCGGATGAGCACGCCAACCAGATCGATATGAAGCCTACCATGAGTGGCGCGCGGCCTGACGACGAAGGGCTGTACGTGAACCACCACCAGCATTGGCAGGTGGAGATGACCCGTGCCATCGAAGCCGAGCGTGCCCGTTTCATTCCAGTGACTTCAGAGGAGGCGTCCGCATGAGCCTTAGCTATCACGACATCGAGCAATTCATCATCCGCGAGGCCCGTTTTCTGGACGACCGCGAGTGGGACAACTGGCTGGCCTGCTATCACGAGGACGTCACCTACTGGATGCCGGCCTGGGACGATGACGATGAACTGACCGAGGACCCGCAAAGCGAGATCTCGCTCATCTATTACCCCAACAAGGATGGTCTGGAAGATCGGATCTATCGGATCAAGACCGAGCGTTCCGGCGCCAGCTCCATGCCGGAACCGCGCACCACGCACTTCACCAGCAATCTGGAGATCCTGTCTCAGACCGACAGCGAAGTGAAGCTGCGGTTCAACTGGCTGACCAAGGCCTACCGCTACAAGAAAACGGCGGAATTCTTCGGAACGTCCTTCTACACCCTGGACATCACCGGTGAACAGCCGCTGATTCGGGAGAAGCGACTGGTTCTGAACAACGATTGCATCAATCAGGTGCTGGACGTTTATCACCTGTAATTGATGGGGAGAGCATCATCATGAGTTACAACATCGCGCTGAACTTCGAAGACGGCGTTACCCGTTTTGTGTCCTGCAACGAAGGCGAAACGGTTCTCGACGCCGCCTACCGTGCGCAGATCAATCTGCCCATGGACTGCTCCGATGGCGTCTGTGGGACCTGCAAGGGTGCCTGCCATCAGGGCCAGTTCGACCTGGGTGAGGAATACATTGACGAAGCGCTGTCTGAAGAGGAAGCCGAACAGGGCATGGTGCTGACTTGCCAGATGGTGCCCTCCAGCGATTGCGTGGTGGAAGTGCCTGTCGCTTCCACCATGTGTAAAACCGGCAATGCTGAAGTCGGTGGTGCCGTGGCGGAGGTGAACCTGATTTCGCCCACATCGATCGAACTGAAGATCACGGCGGACGAGGACATTGCCTTCCTGCCGGGACAGTACGTGAACATTCAGGTGCCTGGCACCGAGGAAACCCGCGCCTACTCCTTCAGCTCCAAACCGGGCAGCCGCGATCTCAGTTTCCTGATCCGCAACGTGCCGGGCGGGCTGATGAGTTCCTGGCTGGTGGGCAAGGCCCGCACCGGTGACAGGGTCACCCTCACTGGTCCCATGGGCAGCTTCTACCTGCGTCCGATCGAGCGTCCGGTACTGATGCTGGCCGGTGGAACCGGTCTGGCCCCAATGCTGGCGAAGCTGGAACACATGAAGGCCAATGGCTGCGACCTGCCGACCCATCTGGTCTACGGCGTCAGCAACGACGACGACCTGGTGTGCCTGGACATCCTGGATCGTTTTGCCGGGGAGCTGGATAACTTCAGCTATGTCACCGTCGTGTCCGGTGAGGAGAGCGACCATCCGCGCAAGGGCTATGTTACCCAACACATGGATGAAGCGCCCCTGAACGACGGCGATGTGGATGTCTACGTGTGTGGGCCGCCTCCGATGGTGGATTCCGTGCTTGGGTTCTTTCGCGAGCAGGGGATTAAACCGAAATCGTTCCATTATGAAAAATTCGCACCTAGCGCGCCCGCAAATAAGGAGAAAGTCGCATGAAAGCCCGCTTCACCAATAAGGTAATGGTGATCACCGGAGCTGCCCAGGGAATCGGCAAGCGTGTTGCCGAGCTGGCGGCCGCCGAGGGCGCCAGGCTTCTGCTGGTCGATATTGCGGATTACATTCATGGTGTTGCTGCTGAATTGCGTGACCAAGGTGCCGATGCTGTCGCGGTACAGGCCAATCTCGAAACCTGGGCCGGCGCTGAAACAATAATGGCAGAGGCCCACAAGCATTTTCGTCGCATCGACATCCTGATCAACAACGTTGGCGGTACCATCTGGGCTCAGCCCTTTCTGCATTACACGCCGGATCAGATCGAAAAGGAGATTCACCGTTCGCTGTTTACGACCTTGTGGTGCTGTCGCGCGGTACTGCCCTACATGCTGGAGCAAAAGGGGGGTGTGATTGTCAACGTGTCGTCCATTGCAACGCGGGCTTTAATGAGGGTTCCCTATGGTGCGGCCAAGGGTGGCGTTAACGCTTTGACTGTAAACATGGCATATGAATACGCACCGTACAATATCCGGGTGAATGCCGCTGCGGCCGGCGGTACCGAAGCGCCTCCGCGACTGACTCCACGCAATGCCGAAGAACAGAGTGAGCAGGAAAAGGCATGGTACCAGAGGCTGATTGATCAGACTATAGAAAACAGCTTTATGCATCGTTACGGAACCCTGGATGAACAGGCCGAACCGATCCTGTTCTTGGCATCGGATGCTGCCAGTTATATTACCGGAACGGTGGTCCCCGTTGCGGGGGGCGATCTGGGATAAGCCGGATATAAGGTGCAACCCAGGGTAGGTAGCCAGTCATGCCCTCTTTGGCCCCGGTCGTCCTGCGCGCGGGGCCTTTTTCATAAACCGAATCTACAACAATCAATAACGGATTCACGCTTATGCCGAGACTTCTGAAAGACCTTTCCCTGCCGGCGATTGTTGCCGGCTTTTTGGCCGTGCTGGTGTCTTACTCGGGGCCACTGGCCATCTTTTTCCAGGCTGGAGCGAGCGCCGGCATCTCCACGGAGATGATGACCTCCTGGGTCTGGGCGATCTCCATGGGCGCGGCGATCTCCGGAATTGTACTTTCGATATGGCTTAAAGCACCGGTGGTGACTGCCTGGTCCGCGCCAGGTACTGCGTTGCTGGTCGCACTGTTCCCGGAGCTGTCCCTGAACGAGGCCATAGGGGCTTACATCACGGCAGCGATCATTATCTTTATTATTGGTGTGTCCGGCACCTTCGACACATTTGTTCGTGCCATTCCCAAGGGCATTGCCGCCGGCATGATGGCGGGCATTCTTTTTCAGTTTGGTGTGGGCGCTTTCACCGCCATTGAAACCACACCCACTCTGGCCATCGGGATGCTGGTTTCCTATGTGGTGTTCCGCCGCCTGTTCCCCAAATACACTCTGATACTGTTGTTGATTTCCGGTGTGGCTCTTGCGGTTGTCTTGGAGGGTGCGTCCTTATCAGGTGTGCGCTGGAGTGTTGCGGTTCCGCAATTCATCCAGCCGGAGTGGACATTGGGTTCAACCCTAAGTCTTGCCATTCCGCTGGTGCTTGTGAGTTTGACTGGTCAGTTCCTACCGGGCATGGCCATCCTTCAAGGTGCGGGTTATCCAGTCAAGGCCAAACCGATCATCGGAGTAACCAGCATCGTGTCGCTACCTATGGCGTTTTTCGGTGGTATCACTACGGTGGTCGCTGCGATTACGGCCGCCATCTGCACCGGCAAGGACGCTCATGACGATCCTTCTCGTCGTTACGTCGCAGGCGTGTTTAACGGCGTTTTCTACTTGGTGGGAGGCCTGTTTGCCGGCACTATCGTCAGTCTGTTCACGTCACTGCCGGCGGCATTTGTTGCCGTGCTTGCTGGGCTGGCGTTACTGGGCGCCATTGCGGGTAACCTTTTTTCCGCACTGGAGGAGCCCAGTCATCGGGAAGCGTCGCTGATCACGTTTGTCGTTACCGCGTCAGGCATGTCTTTATTCGGGCTGTCATCCGCGTTCTGGGGCGTAGTCATTGGTTACGGCTGCTACATAGTATTGAATGGCAAAACCGGCAGTAAATAATAGAATTGATGTTGCCCTTTCCATGCTTTGGTATCCTGGGAAAGGGAGTATCAATTCCGAGGTGTCTAGGAGTCTGCGCGGCAGGAGCCACCTTCTGGCATAATGAACGGAAACTCTTCAGCAGCGGGAAATCTGACGGGAACCACCTTCCGCCTATATCCGCCCGACCAGGAAATGCTTCTCCCCCTGAGTTTGAACGAATGGCTGCTTGGTGCCACTGCTGAATGAGGCAAAAGGCATGGACGGCAGTGTCTCGCTGCACCGGCGCCGTTTGGCCAATCCATTGTTACCATCCCCCTCTGTCAGCCTAGTTGGCCAGTTCTTGCGGCCCGATTGTCGCGGCTACAGCATTCAAGTCGCCGAGATAAAAACTTTCTAGCTCGTGACATGCGATGCGAATAAGCGCGTCCGGGCGGCTTGCCAGCCACACCTTCCAATATGGTTGGCGGAAGGCTCTTCAAGAAAAAATGCCAGTTCCGTCATCGTGGATTAGTCCCCGGGAAAAAGCCTTCTTTCCACGGTAGCGCACTACACCAGTTGTCTCATCTTTTGTCCCAATATAGGTGCAAATTGAGCTTTCAGAATATTTATGTGAATATATTGGTGCATTTTACGTTTGTCAGATAACACGGTGATTTCCATGGCCTCTAGAGAGAAAGAGCTCGGCCAACAATTAGCAGAGCGAAGAAAGGCTCTCGGCTTCAAAACTCAGCAGTCTCTAGCCGAAGCAACGGGCGTGCTTAGAAAACGCATTAGTGAAATGGAGACTGGACGGTACACCGGCAGAATCACAGACCTTTATCGCGTTCTGGCTGAGCTAGGTCTCGAAATGGATTTCAGGGTGACCACCCGGCCGACTCTCGATGATCTTGAGTCGTTATTTCCTGCTGAGGAAAATTAATGTCAGGCAAGATAAAAACCCTGCGCGTGATCGCGGGGCAAGTGGAAGCCGGGAAGCTGGCCAAGGACGCCCAATTCAGCTTTCAATACAGCACATCTGCCCTGGCCGCAGACGCTGTATCTCTGGTCATGCCTGTCAATGGGGAGGCGGTGACTAGAAACTCCCTGCACCCCGTATTTGAGATGAACCTTCCTGAGGGGTACTTACGCCAGCGCATAGTTGAGCGGTTTCGTAAGCATGCGAAAGTTGATGAAATGTTTTTTCTTGCCTTGCAAGGTTCGGCATCAATTGGTCGCCTGGGATTTGAATCGGAAGATATGGAGCGGGATTCGGTCGAGGGCCTTAACCTTCAGGAGCTTGTTTCGACAGATGATCCAGGGATGTTTGAAAAGCTGGTCGACCGCTACATCGGTCAGACAACTATTGCCGGCGTTCAGCCAAAGGTGCTCGTTCCAGAAAACACCGAACCAAAATCTGCTATTCACCTTCCTGAATTGATTGTGAAAACCAGTGGTCCTGAATTCCCCGACCTGGCCATAAATGAATACGTTTGCATGATGATCGCCGCAAAGGCTGGTCTTACAGTCCCGGAGTTTTACTTGTCTGAGGACCGACGTCTTTTCATCATGCGACGGTTTGATATTACAGACGACGGGCGTCGACTCGGTATGGAGGACGTATGCGCACTTATGGGCATTCCTGCTGACCATAAGTATGATCGCAGCTATGAGCAGGTGGCGAGGGCGATAAAAATCTTTTCGATTGCCCCCAACGACGACCTCGAGGACTTCTTTCGCTCTTTATGCGTCTCAGTGCTGTTGGGGAACGGGGACGCTCATCTGAAAAACTTCGCCATGCTGTATAAAGACCCCAGTACAGGTAAGGGATGGTTGTCGCCAGCGTATGACATCGTGAATACTACGGTTTATCAAGAGGGAGATACCCTTGCCTTGAAGCTCTCTAAGACTAAAGACTTTCCAAACCGTACAACGATGAAAAGATTTGGTCGCGAGCACTGCAACCTCACAGATAAAATGGCCCAAGGTATTATTGATCAGTGCATAGAAGCGGTTTTGTGGGGTATCCAGCATTTTTCCGAATTTGCCGAAACCGTGGAATTCGAGGGGCGAACGCTCAGTGCGGAACTAGAGCACGGTGTTTGTCGTTTGATGACGCCCGAGAAGAAGCAAAAGTTCTGGAAAGGTGAAGTACGCAAGCCCAAACGGGCGAGGTAACCAGCCGGGCCTGATTACTTCCAGGTTCATCAGAAACTGAAGAGCAAGGGTGTCACCCTGTAACTGCTGTGGGCCGGGTACGTGGAACGCGGAGGGGGGAGGTTCTAACCTACACCGGCAGCAGACTGCCGTACTGGAAATCTGCGTCCCCAGGTTGTGTACTGAGGCAACCGTTCATTGATGAGCGTGACTGCATCACCAGGCGTCGGCGCGCTGAAGATCTGGTCGTCCGGAATGTCGGGGTAGCGCGGTCGCTGGTCCAGTGGTGCACCGGCAAGCCTCTCTGCCCACCCTGGTGTCTCCAGCGCAACGATGAGTCGGCGTAACGTCCATGCGAAGGCTATCTCGGAGAGGGTTCCAGCGCCGCCTCCAATCGCGATGACGGCGTCTGCGTTGGCAACCAATGCGTTGCGGGCGTGGTTCATGCCCGTGGCAATGACAACGTCAACCCAAGGGTTTGCTTCCCGCGGATCGTCATGGGGCAGGATGCCGACGGTGTCTCCTTCTCGATACTGATTCGACTCGTGGGCGCCCATGCTCGCGGCCTCCATTACGCCGCCCAGTCCGCCGGTAACGATACGATAACCATGATCTACTGCGAGCTTTCCAGCGAGTCGGGCGGCTTCGTAGCATTCGGACCCGGGGGCTACACCGGCACTGCCGATAACTGCGATAACGGGACGTCTGTTCATGCGGCGTTCTCCTTTGTGGGTTTGATGACCTTGGCAATGTATTCGGGGTTGTCCGGCATGACGATGCGCCGGACCGCATAGGCTGAAGGAACCGACGACGGTGTCGAATTCAATGTGAAGGCAGCCTGGAATCCCATGGCGGCGACCCGCGCAGCCACATCTGTACTGCATGCCCCATCGGGGTACGCAGCAATCGGCAGCCCTCCGATCTCTTCCAGCCACCTCAGGCTGCGACGCAACGTCTCATCCAAGGTATTGGCGTCCAGTGTGGTCCACCGGATATGCTCAATGCCGTGAGTGCCTACGGTGGCCGTTGAGAGAGAGCGAAGTTCTTGGTCGGACAGGTAGAGTCGCTTGCGCTCCGCCGAGAGTACTTCCTCTGGAATGTTCCCGAATTGCTTTCTGACCATCATAAGCTGCTCCTCCAGAGGAAGGGGCAGCAAGCGTTCACGCCATTCAAGACTGGGCACAGCGCTGTCGGCGCCGTTCAGTGCCCGGCCAACATAAAGGAGATCCAGAGGGGCCCAAGCGGGGTAACCGTCTGCGACTGGTAGCCTTGGGAATATCACAGGTTTTATTCCCACCTGCGACAGCATCGGTAAAGCAATGTCCTGGAGATCGCGATAGCCGTCATCAATGGTCACCAATAGCGCGTTTTCAGGTAGCGAGCGAGCTTCTCTTCCGGAGGTCGGCACGTCGAAGGTTCGTGCAGGTAGAGCGCATCGCGGATCCAGACCGGATTTTTGGCCATCTCCACCATTGGCAGCATGTACGCCCAATCGTTGGCCAAATCGACCCACTCATTATCTATTTTAAGGTCGCGAGGCTCAATGCGATCGAAGAGCGATTTTCGGAAGGTGCGCAAGTGTTGCCAGACGTTTCCGCCGCGGTTAGCTCTCGGGTCCGAGAAGTTGACGGGATAACGAATTTTTTTGTCGGTGCGGACCATTGAGCCGACGGTGAGGTCCGCACCGGCTCGATGATGTTCGGCAACCTTGCTTAAGGCGTCGCGGTCGGTCAAAGCGTCGTCGAGATCGAGAAGAACGATCACTGCATCCGGGCAGCTGACCAAGTCTCGGACCGCCAGGAAGGTGTTGGCGAGCAGACCCATGCGTCGGCGCCGCCGAATGACGGTCGCGCGATCTCCGAGTCGGGCGCGGGCGCGTGCAATGACCTCATCTGATCCGTCGTCTGAGGCGTCATCGATGATAACGGCGCCCCAATCGACATGGGTTTGCTCTGAGAGGGAAGCCAGGCAGCGATCAATCGCGCCAGGGCGAACGTTGCGTCCACAGATGACGACAACCAGTGGCTCTGTCCGCTGGGGCTGGAGCCAGTCATGCAAAGCACCTTGAATCAGCGGCTTTTGCTGCTGAGCAACAGGAAAATGTCCGGCTTCAATGCGTTCCATGAGCAGCAACAGCTCGTCCACGTTGCGCTTGCGAGCATTGTCAGGCGCCGTAAACCAAATTTCGCCGGAGCCCCTTCGCAGAGAAGTTGCATGCCCACGACTGATCAACTTATCAACTAATCGGTGCCATGGAAGGTCGAGCCGGCTACCTGTAACTGTGGCTGGAAGAGGCCTTAGTAGGCCGAGTCGTTTTTTGGCAATCCATCCGGCCATCGCCTCGGTTCGATACGGACGGCCGTGGGCATCTGTGCTTCGAGCAACGGTGGTGTGATCGCCGTTGACGGCCAGGCTTAGGGTAACCGCTTCGGGGTTTTCATCGAATAAACGCACGGTTTGAGCAACATGGTCGCATCAAGGGTCGGGCCTGCTGATAAGAACGTCAGCATCCGCATGAAGGATGTAGTCGCCCTGACATTGGTCGAACGCCATGAGGATGGCGGTTGCGGGCTGTCCGTTGGCGCAATGGGCATGATGTGCCCCCTGCCCAGTCCAATGACGTGCCCAGTTCGAACACCATGAACTCCGGAGCCCGTTCAAGGTGCTTTGCGTCGAATCCCTTAACGACGGTCTCTTCCCTGATCGCCAGACCTGCGCGCGCAAAGGCGCGCCGGTAAGCCTCGATAGGGCGGTGAAATTCAGTTCGGCTCCTCGATGATCCTGTGACCGTTTTTTTATAGCTGGAACAGAGGGAAGGGTTAAGATCTTCGGTTTCGTGCCGGGTTTGGTCTACAGCATGAGAGACCTTAAGCGCCGCCGGGTCGCAGACAGCGACAACAACGCGCCCCGCTTCGCCGGTCAGACGACGAATGTTCTGGAGAATCTCCATCATGTCCTGGTTGTCGACAGCGCAGAGCACCAGCGAGCAGATGATCAGGTCAAACGATTCTTCCCCTTCAATTGCTTGTTCTAATAGTGGCGTTGTCCAGAAGGGGATATCTGGAGCCTCTCGCTGCCACCTCCCGGGGAGCGCAGGATCAATATCAAAGACCGTCAGGTGGCAAGTCTTGGCCCAATGACTGGCCTCTCTAGGCTTCCCGCATCCATAATCAAGTACCTTTTGGGAAGAGAAGGCTTCCAGCCGGCCGTGAATGTGCTGGTCCAGACGAGTCTTTGCTGGCTCGCTTAGGACGGCTTCTTGCAGTGCCCGCCAGCCTGTGAGCTCCGGCAGTCGCTCAGATTTAAGCGAAGCCCGCATTAATTCAACAAGGTCTTTGCGGTACGCAAAGCGCCAGGACAAAAAGGCCCGTCGGATCATCATTTCCTGGCCAACGGGCGTCGCAAGCTCGAGTGATTTTCCAATGTCGACCAACTGCAGTCCCGAAGGTGTCATGCGAAGATTTTTCGGGCTGACGTTCTCTAGGTCATTTAAGAAGCCGTTAAAATCGCCGACCTCAAGCGACTCTTCTACGCCAGTCTCGACGCGCTTCAAGTGGGCCGGGTCGCTAGTAAACCGCAAGAGCTCGATGAATCTGCGGAATGCCCTATCATCGTTGGCTGAAGCATGTTTGAGCCACCATGGCTCGTCGTTCGCCAACCCCGACAGCACTTTCGTTAATCCCGCGACCCTCCAGAAGCTGAGTCGATAAGCGGCCAAACGCTCAAGCGCGTACTTGCGCGTCCGGCGGTCGATCTGCTTCCGCTCATCGTTGGTGAAAAGAGCGGCACAGGTGCCCGAGCGGGCGCCTAAAGCTTCTTCATAGCTGCGGAAGAAACTGTAGCCGACGATATCGTCAATCAATCGCTGCGTGTCATCTTCGTCGGCCCGCTCCGTGCTTCGATCATGGTTCATGGGCAAGGAAACGGCCTTCACGCTCTTTCCGAACACGAACCTTGCGCTGGCGGCCCAGATCATGTCTGAGCGGCGGGTCGGGCGGCCGTTAACGCGCGGTGCCATGTTGGGAATATCCCGCAAGAGCGTGGAATCGAGAACCAGCGTATTCCCTCCGCGCAGGCAGGAATCTTTTGCCAGTTGAGGCGGGCAGGCAGCAGGAGGGAGCACCGGGCGTGAGACCGCTTCTCCGGCCATGATGCGCTCAGCGCGGCGCAGGAGCTCGCTTGTCGCGCTTGCCAGCGTGTCTGCTTCGAAGTGAGGCAGGAAAGGTGTTTCCAGGCGGTCGGTCGAACTGCGTGTCAGGTCATAGTGGTAGTCGTTATGGTCTTTCAGCCAGCGATGATTTTCCGCGTCGGCGTCAGGCATCTCCATATCTGGATGATGGCAATTCGCCCATTGCAGAAAGTGCGTAATGTCCACCAGCTGAGTTCGCAGTAGAGAGGAAGCGGGCACTGGAGCCGCGCCCGAGTTGCCGCCCAACGCCACATGGATGCCACTGTTGCGGCAGGCGGAGATAGCCTCTACCAGTTCATCAAGGTCATTGGGTAGCCGGAAATCGTCGTCAAGAATCCAGGCAGGCGCGTAGTTGCGGGCATGCGACACCTCGAATACGAACCGCTGCAATAATGTACGGGCGATGGCGATCGGCTTTTTACGAGTGATGTCTTCGGGCTGCAAAGGCACCGCCGGCACGGCTGCATGTTGCGCGTCCATTCCTACCGGCCATAGGTTGAGGCCGAGTTCGCGACCATGCTCAATGATGGTGCCAAACCCGGATGCCTCGCCATTTTCCAGTAGGACGATTTCGATACCGCGGACTTGCCGGTGCTGCGTGAGCCTCCGAAGTCCTTCGAGCAGGGGAAAGCAACGTTCAGGCCGGGAGCCGCTAACAATGACCCCGACGATGAGTGTTAGTGGCTCGCAAGCCCCTTCGGTTTCAGGAAGGGTTGGCGATTGGAGGGGCTCTGGTGCTTGAGGTTCGGGTGCCGGCGACCAGCCAAAGAGTCGCTGTGCGCGTGCACAGGATTTTCCATACTGCTCTGCGCTCATTCGTCGCTGCCATTTGGCGTGAAAGACGTCAAGACCCTTGAGTTTTGCAGCACTACCTTTGTCCGATAGCCGTGAGTAACCGTGCAGGGTGTCGTGGTGCGCAACAGCGTTGGGTATGGCTCGGTATGCGGGTTGAAGGTCCGATAGGCGGAGGCACAGATCCCGGTCAGTGCAACTGCTAAGGGCCTCGTCGAAGAGTCCTGCCAGGAGGAGAGTGGATAAACGCGCCGATAAATTCGAGCCCTGAATACCCGGGTTGCCACGCAGAAAGTCTTTGGCGAGGAGGCGTGCCGGAGGAAGGGAGACTCTTCCTTCAGGCGTAGCAGTGTCGTAGCGAGTTATAGCCGCGGCCATAACATCTGCACCGGATCGTGCGACATCATGTACCGAGGCGAGATAATTGCCGTCCCACCAATCGTCATCGTCGAGGATGGATACGATGTGGGAGGTTGGATCCGACACGAAACGGGCGAGGTGATCCAGGCCTGTGTTCCAGGCGCCACTTGCACCCGGCGTACGCCGGTTCGCAAGGACTTCCACTGGCAGTTCTAGTTGCCTCCCAAGGCGACGAATTGAATCTAATTCTGCTTCTTTCTGATCGACGACTACGACGATGTGCTGAGGCCGCAGGCATTGGATTTTTATGGAGCGGAGGGCGCGCTTGAGGAGTTCGAAGCGGCAAGACGTGGCAATAACCACGGAGTGGCAAAGCTGAGACATTTGACTTTCCCCGGAATGGGGTGATTACGGCGTAGCACAGAACCTTGCAGCGCATTCCGAAAGGCCTGCCGGTCCGATGGGTCTTCCTGCTCAATACGAGCGAACCACAGGGATGAGTCACATCCCCAAGGCCTCTAGAAGGTCATCGCAACCGCACTGCCCGGAACTGTAGGCGACACGCCCAGAAAGTGTCAACTGCGGGATGAGGCCAGTTTCTATCACTGACTGACGCCGACCAGAAAATTGAAGCTCGGATAACCTTCAATAATCAAAGTACTGAGGGCTTGAGCAGTCCGGCCTGCTGCCAGTCTGTTAAAAGATAGTCGCTAAAAGCCAGTGGTTGACGTATCTGGCTGGTGATGGCCATCAGGATCACATCCGGGCGGCCTTGCTGGTAAGCGGCATTGCTGATTACCACAGCGGGGCGCTTCTTGGTGGCTTGCTAGCTTTCCCGAGCGTCAATTATGCTAAACAGATACGATAACGCAGGACGCCCGCGTCCTCCTCCCGAATCCATTCAATCCTGTGACCGGTTATCTCGCACAGGGCCTGTAAATCCCGACGGCCGCTGGGGTCATCGGCCAGGAACTCGACCTGCGTCCCGCTAGGCAAACCCTGAGTCCGTTTTTTGAAACGCAAGATAGGGAGCGGGCACACCAGGCCGACGGCATCGATCTGGTGTACCGTTGACTGATCAGTCAAGGCGGACGCTCTCACTGCGGCTTTGCTCGGCGGAGGACCAGCCGAACTGGTTCAGAACTGGTGGCGCGAGAGAGGCAATTACCAGGGCGGCGATAAATGCGGAAATCATAACCTTCATGATGAACCTCCCTCGCCCTGTTTGGCTTTGACCTCGGCCACCCACAGATCGTGGTGTTGGCGCGCCCACTCCAGATCAACCTTGCCGTTACCCATGGCATCGAATGCCCCTTCCATACCGATCGAGCCGATATAGATGTGCGCAATGATGGCCACCATCAACACGAATGCCACAATCGAGTGCCAGATGTTGGCATACTGCATCTCTTCGTGCGGCGTCAGCACTGTCGGCAAATCCGTTCCCAAAACACTGTTCACGACGCCAAACGTCTTGGCAAACATTGGAATTTCAAACGGAAACAACAGTGACAGGCCCGACAACGAGACAGAAAAACCCAGCAACATCACGGTCCAGAAAACAATTTTCTGGCCGGCGTTGAACTTCCTCGCTGACGGATGGGCGTTGGTGAAGATGCCGCCGCCCACTTTGAGCCACTGCCAATCGAGCTTGTTGGGGATGTTGTGCGCCACCCACATGAAGAAGGTCATCACCAGCCCCAACATAAAGGCCCACGCAATGTTGTTGTGAAGCCATTTGGAGCCGGCAGCCAGAGTGGCAAAGGCCTCGGGCCCCATAACCGGAATGAGGAAACTGCGACCCATCAAGGTGATTAACCCTGTTAACGCTAATGCGACAAACGAGCCCGCCAACAGCCAGTGACCAAATCGTTCGATGGCTTTGAATCGTTCAACCGTGGTGCCCGCAGGGCCGCCTTTAATTTTGATTCTTCCGCGCACAAAATAGAACACTGCCAGTAGCGCAATGATAGCCAGGATTGCACTGCCACCGTAAGTGATGACCGGCCCCTCTCGTAACTCGTACCAGGGTATGCCTCCGTCCTGGATCAGGACGTCAGCGGCAGGCCCCCGGGCCTGGGTACTGGGGTCAATCTTGTTGTATCGAATGGCACGATAGATGTCGGAATCCGAGCGCCCTCCCAGGGTGCCGAGTCGACCACTGATCGGTGCCGCATTGGCAGGATTACCCAGGTTTTCCGAGCGAAAGGACTCGTCAATTTCCAACTGTTTTTGACGAGCCAGGATGTCTTCCAGGGTTTGAGCACCCCCGGTAGACGTGCGATCAACCGCGGGGGCCTCTTCCGCCCAGACAGGATTAAACACCAGTGTCGCCAGTGCAAGGACGACAGCACCTAACAACTTACGCTTCATGCGAGCACCCCAAAAGAATCAAGAAGAAGAGTTCGTTGCCTTGAGGAATCCGGGGCCCGAGGGCCCCGGAACACCCAGGCGGGCTTAAAGGACCTTCTTCCCGTAGGCCGTGCCCCATCCCCAGGCGCCCGAGCCGAAACCACGGCTCACCACACGCTGGCGATAGATGTCTGCCACCTCGCTGCCATCACCGGCCAGCAGCGCTTTGGTCGAGCACATTTCGGCACAGATTGGCAACTTGCCCTCGGCAATGCGGTTGCGGCCGTACTTGGTGAACTCGGCTGTGGAATTGTCTTCTTCAGGGCCACCTGCACAGAACGTGCATTTGTCCATCTTGCCCCGGCTGCCAAAGTTGCCCGCCTGAGGGAACTGAGGCGCACCGAAGGGGCAGGCATAAAAACAATACCCACAACCAATACACAGATCCTTGGAGTGCAACACAATACCGTCTTCGGTCTGGTAGAAGACATCCACAGGACAAACGGCCATACAAGGCGCGTCTGAACAGTGCATGCAAGCTACCGAGATCGAACGTTCGCCAGGCTTACCATCTCCGATGGTCACCACGCGTCGACGGTTGATACCCCAGGGGACTTCATTCTCATTCTTACAGGCCGTTACGCAAGCATTACATTCGATGCAGCGTTCGGCATCGACCAGGAATTTTGCGCGTGCTTTTCCTTCAAGTGCCATGATCTACACCTCTTGTTATGCCGGCATAATCGCGCACAGGGTGGCCTTGGTCTCTTGCATCTGCGTGACCGAGTCATACCCATATGTCTGAATCGTGTTAGTGGATTCGCCCAGGACTATGGGGTCGGCACCTTTGGGGTACTTGTCCCTCAGGTCTTTGCCTTCCAGATGTCCGCCAAAGTGGAAGGGCATAAAGGCCACGCCTTCGCCAACGCGCTCGGTGACCATTGCCTTCACCCGGATGCGCCCGCCTTCGGGGCCGGAAACCCAGACGTCCTTGCCGTCACGAATGTTCAGGTTGTTCGCGTCGCGCGGATTCACCTCGATGAACATGTCCTGCTGCAGTTCCGCCAGCCAGGCGTTTGAACGGGATTCATCACCACCACCTTCATACTCAACCAGTCGGCCTGAGGTCAGAATGATGGGGAAGTCCTTGCTGAAGTCCTTCTTCTGAATGGACTCGTACAAGGTCGGCACGCGCCAGAAATGCTTATCCTCATAAGTGGGGTAGTCCTTGACCAGGTCCCGACGCGGGGTGTAGAGCGGTTCACGGTGAATTGGCACCGGGTCCGGGAAGTTCCAGACCACCGTGCGCGCCTTGGCGTTACCAAAGGGGGCACACTCGTGCTTGATGGCAACACGCTGGATTCCGCCTGAAAGATCGGTCTTCCAGTTGGTCTCGGGACCCGCAATCGCATCAATAGTGGCACGCTCTTCGGCCGTCAGGTCCTTATCCCAGCCCAGGTCCATCAGCATCTGCATGGTGAACTCCGGGTACCCGTCCTTGATCTCGGAGTTTTTCGAGTAAACGCCGTCAGCAAGCAGGCTCTCGCCGTTGCGCTCGACGCCAAACCGGGCACGGAAGGTGAGACCGCCCTGGGACACCGGCAGGGACATATCGTACAGGTTCGCTGTTCCCGGATGGTTCATTTCCGGCGTGCCCCAGGATGGCCATGGCAGACCGTAGAAATCACCATCACAGGGTCCACCTATCGCACGCAGGCTGGTCTTGTCGAAGTGGTGCTGGTACTGCATGTGCTTCTTCAGGCGTTCGGGCGATTGGCCGGTGTAGCCGATGGTCCACATACCGCGGTTGAATTCGCGAGTGATGTCCTCAATCAACGGTTCGTCGCCTTCAATCGCAATATTGCGGAACATGCGATCGGTGAAACCGAACTTGTCGGCAAACAGCTTCATGATCTCGTGATCGACTTTCGAGTCGAACAGTGGCTCGACAACCTTTTCGCGCCATTGAAGCGACCGGTTCGAAGCGGTTAGTGAACCATAGGTCTCGAACTGGGTGGTCGTTGGCAGCAGGTAGGCGCCTTCCTTGCGATCATGCAGCACCGCTGAAACGGTTGGGAAGGGGTCCACGACGACCAGCATGTCCAGCTTTTCCATGGCGTCTTTCATTTCAAGCATGCGGGTCTGCGAGTTGGGCGCGTGGCCCCACAGAACCATGGCCCGGGTGTTATCGGGCTGCCCCAGGTTTTCCTTGGCTTCCAGGACACCGTCGATCCAGCGCGACACCGGAATCCCCTTCTCGTTCATCATGGCTTTGGACTTGCCGTTTTTGTCCCATACGGCAAACCGACCCTTGAGCCAGTCCAGGTCCTCCTCCCAGACCCGTGCCCAGTGGGCCCAGGCACCAGCGCTCAGGCCGTAGTAACCGGGCAGGGTATCGGCCAGGACACCCAGATCAGTGGCACCCTGCACGTTGTCGTGTCCGCGGAAGATGTTGGTACCGCCACCGGAAACACCGATGTTCCCCAGCGCCAGCTGCAGTATGCAGTACGCGCGGGTGTTGTTGTTGCCATTGGAGTGCTGGGTACCACCCATACACCAGATGACAGTGCCCGGGCGGTTATTAACCAGGGTGCGCGCAACGCGCTCAAGCTGTCCTCCGGGCGCACCGGTTACACGCTCAACCTCTGCCGGGTTCCAGCGCTTCACCTCTTCACGGATGTCGTCCATTCCCCACACTCTGGTGCGGATGTATTCTTTGTCTTCCCAGCCGTTTTCAAAGATGTGCCACAGGATGCCCCAGATCAGTGCGACATCGGTACCCGGCCGGAGGCGAACAAACTCATCGGCATGGGCCGCGGTGCGCGTGAAACGCGGATCGCAGACGATGAGCGGCGCGTTGTTTTCTTCCTTGGCTTTCAGGACATGCAGCAGCGACACCGGGTGCGCTTCGGCGGGGTTGCCCCCGATTATGAAGATCGCTTTGGAGTTGTGGATGTCGTTGAACGAGTTGGTCATCGCACCGTAGCCCCAGGTATTCGCTACGCCGGCGACCGTGGTTGAGTGACAGATCCGGGCCTGGTGATCGACGTTGTTGGTACCCCAGTAGGCAGCAAATTTACGGTACAGATAAGCCTGTTCGTTGTTGAACTTCGCACTGCCTAGCCAATAGACCGAATCGGGGCCGCTCTCTTCGCGGATTTGCAACATCTTGTCGCCGATTTCGTTGATCGCCTGGTCCCAGGAGATCTTCTGCCACTGGCCGCCGACCATTTTCATCGGGTACTTCAGGCGGCGCTCGTTGTGCGCACTCTCGCGCACCGATGCGCCCTTGGCGCAGTGGGCACCCAGGTTAATGGGGCTGTCCCAGCCAGGTTCCTGGCCCGTCCATACGCCATTCTGGACTTCAGCCTCGACCGTACAGCCTACCGCGCAGTGCGGGCACACTGACTTTTTGCGAACGACTTCGCCACCCGCCGTCGACGGGGCCGCGGCCTTGACGCGGGTAGATGTCAGCGACAACGCCGCCAGGCCACCCACTGCGACACCGGAGGCCGTCAGAAACCCACGACGGTCCATCGTGCTGGCAGCGAGGGATGAAAGTAAAGATCCCGCACGGGGGCCTTTCGCTACCCCGTTGGTCTTCTTTCGTAACATGTCACATACCTCTCTCTTTTTTTATTCTCGTTTTCCCGGAGGTGTGATCATCCAAGAGCGTCACGCAACCTTGAATGATTCACGCTTCCTCAAAAGCGAGCCGATTCCAGATATTTGCGTGTGTGCTCCGTGTCACGGAGGCCGCGGCTTTTAGGGACGTCTTTTTTGACGATCTCGGCCGCAGCGTTCGGTGCAACCGCCACGGCAACGGCAGCTGGAACGGCAGCGACTGTCATGCGCAAGAAACCGCGACGGCTGTTTTCACACTTTGGGTTATCCACAGGACACCTCCACCTGAGTTAAGGGATCGGGGTGATCCCGGTTACTGAATTGCAAACGCCTCGGCCTCTACGATCATGAAAGCCCGCCCCAGCGAGCCCACAGGCGCGTAGAAGATCGCGGATTGCGCTTCTTCTAAATCGGTAAAAAACAACGCCGCCCACTTTGCCAGGTGCGCGTCAAAAAAGGCTTTCTGTGAAGACAAATCACTGTCACACACGAACTCGCCGGTGATGATGCCCGCCATGATTTCACACAGCGTGCCTATATGATCCTCAGGCTCTTTAACGTCGTCACTGGCCTTGATGCCCCTGGCCATCAGATCAGTACGCAAGTCCGCAAGGGGCTTCTCGTTCAGAAAACCGGTCAGGTAATAACTGGCGTACGGCAGCAGTTCGCCGCGGCCGAGTCCAACGAACAGGTTGTTATACTCCCGCTCGGCGTCATAAGGCGTGGTGCGCTCGGCAAGAGCGGCCAGATTTTTAGAGGCGGAGCCCAGAGTGGTACCGTCACCCTGTAAGGATGCCAATCCCTGAAGCAGCTCTCTCGAAGGTGGGTCACCCAGCAAGACGCCCAGCAATTGGTATATTTGGGCTCGCGCGCGATCTTCGTCGCTGATCGAGCGAGGGCACTGAACTTCAGCAGTGTTGACCAAGTCTCAGTCCTTAGTATTATTGTTTGATTTTTGCACTATTAATCTTTATAGCGCTGATCGGGCTCTGGCGCAACCTGCTCCCGAACATGGTTATTCAAAACGCATCCGGGGGCGATAGCGCGGTTCAGGTTCGGGCTCCGGCTCAGCTTCGCCAACTACCCGTTCGAGGCTGCCGGGATCGGGCAATAGCTCAACCGCAATCCCGGGCTCCGATTCTTCCGTGATCCCTTCAGACTCAATCGGTTCCGGGTCTTCGGCGTGCGCCTCGATCCGGTTTTCGAGTTGCTCATCAATCTTTTTGGTTTTATCGATCAGGCCCTGGCCCACCTTGTATAGGGTCTTTGCGCCTTTAACCGCGGCTCCGGCGTCAGTGAAATCTTCGTCATAGTCATTAAGGCCATCCAGCACCGCCAGCACGGGGTTGGATTTCCAGAGTGCTCGCAGGGCCTTACGGCGCAAGTAGTCAGGAATCTCGTTGCCCATGAATCCGGCGATGTCGGTACCCAGCCCGATGGTATCCGGATCAGGCAAACCGTACTTCTCCAGCACCTCGTGTTCCGGCAGGGCCTCATTACGAGCGAGTTCCTCTGCTTCGGGAGACGGCCCGGAGCCGGCAGCCGAAGGGGGGGCGGGCTCAGCTTTTCTGCCGGCTTCGGTTTTTCTGCGCGACCAACGCTGTAGACGTGACTCAGTCATCACTGAACTCTTGGTTTCTTAATGTTGGAAGGGGCACGATAAACGTCGCTTTGCTGACGGATACGCGGATCGCCTTTGGCGTCCTCGATACCATCGACACGGATCTCGTCACGACGGCGCTTTTTGAAAGGCTCCTCGATATAGTGCATGTCGATAAACTCTTTGATCCAGGCCGCCAGGGACTCGGGAATCGGAACCGCTTCGACGATGCTCTCGCCACTATCCAGGGCATCCAGCGCCTCATGGGCACTGGCGGTAATGGTGCTGACAACCCACCCTGAAGGAGACCGATTGGACTGGTCCTTATCCAATATGACCCAGACGGAGGGAACGATCATATTCAAGGATACAAGGTAACCCTCTACATCGGCGCGAAATAATTCCATTGCCACGGTGCCTGCGTGGTAATCGACCACCTCGCCCTTGCGGACCAGCTCTTTCCAGAATGCCTCCGGAGCCCCCGGTATAAGGGCTACTGGCTTCCAGATGTCCCGCGCCCACCGGGTTACGCCGGGTGACCGGCGAACGACGGCACCGACTTGTAATTCGCGTTTCCAATGATCTGTACGACTACTCATGGCATGTCTCTTCTGTTATAGCTTAAAACTAGCAGGGCCCGAACGATTATCCAATTGTCCAAAAGTAAATAGCTGTGGCATGCTCAAAAAGCGAACCGATACGTATACGCATAACAACAACGAAAAGAGTCGAATTCCTGATGACGGCACACAAGACCCTACTGTTATGTACCTGCGACAAAACACAGTCCTTTGATCCAGAGGCACTGCGGACGGCCGCGGCAGCTGGGCAGGTGATCGCGGTGGATCAACTGTGCGGCAACGATATGAAGACTGCCGCTGATCATCTGGGCGCCAGTAACGAATTGCTCATAGCCTGTGGCCAGCAGGCCGCTTTATTCGAGCGCCTGGGTGAGGACGTATACGCTGGGATTCAGCACTGCGCGCCGTTCAGTACCATCGACATTCGGGATCGCGCCGGCTGGAGTGCCGCCAGCGCGAAGCCCGGGCGTTTACATGCCAAGCAGGCGGCCTTGATCGCCGCGGCCCAACTGCCCGCTCCCATGGCGCCTGCGAAAACCATTCAGTCCAGCGGTGTGTGCTGCATTGTCGGCCCCACCGAGCAGGCCATCAGAATGGCCGAGCTGGTCCAGGACGAGCTGGGCGTCACCTGTATCGTCAATGATGCAGGCCCGATACAGCTACCCTCCGCCGCCTACGACGTGGCCAAGGGGCAACTGACGGGGGCTTATGGCGCGCTGGGCAACTTCAAACTGGAATTTGCCCAGTTGCAGACCCTGAATCCCGCCGGTCGCGGTGCACTGGGTTATGGCGAGGTTAAGGCCACCGCCCGGAGCGAGTGCGACGTGTTTATCGACCTGCGCGGTGTTGGTCCCGCGTTTCCCAGTCATCAAAAACGCAACGGCTACTTCTGGGCTGATCCGGTCAAAACCGGGGAATTGGAGCGTATAGCACTGACGGCGAGAGAGCGGGTCGGTGAGTTCGAGAAAACGGTGTATTTCAGGTTGGAAGAATCGCTGTGTGCGCATTCCCGGGCAAACAAGACCGGTTGTACCCGCTGCCTGGACGCCTGCTGCTCCGAGGCTATTTTTTCCGCCGGGGACCACATCCAGATCGATTCGGATATTTGCGCTGGTTGCGGGTCCTGTGCGGCGGTCTGCCCCACGTCTGCGGTGACCATGAACGAAACCCCGTTCGAGGCTCTGGTCAAAGCCATGGATGTCATGGCGAGGGTTTATCGCGAACATGCCAATGAAGCCCCGCGTCTGGTTTTTCACACGTTGAAAACGGGTGGTGATGCCATCGCCTACCTGGCTCGATATGACGATGGGCTGGCGGATGATCTGATTCCGCTGGGGCTGGAGAATACAGA
The DNA here is from genome assembly GCF_056857895.1 of Marinobacter sp. B-21. Lineage (NCBI taxonomy): Bacteria > Pseudomonadati > Pseudomonadota > Gammaproteobacteria > Pseudomonadales > Marinobacteraceae > Marinobacter > Marinobacter sp. B-21. The sequence goes on along the minus strand of NZ_JBSXNZ010000090.1, from coordinate 28,481 downwards.
CCGGGTCGGCCATGCCGAGATAATGTCCGCGTTGGGCGCGGGCTACGCCGAAGTGTTGATCCTTGCCGACAACGAGATAGACCGCCGGGCGGTGGCTCCGGAAGTTGAACTGGCCCAGGCCATGCTCAAAGGTACTCATAACTCCCCCAGCCGGGTGCGGATTATTTCCGCCATCGAACTCTGCGACGCCGGCGACAACGCCGGGCGAGTGAGCGAACCGGTACTGCTGGTCGGAGGCCGCCGTGACATCACGCGGGTGACCGTCGGCGCGATGGCGGACAAGCTCGAAGCGCCGATCCCCCTGCCAGCGGGCGCACCTTACGGCGCGATCGAAATCAATTCCGACAAATGCACGCTTTGTCTGGCCTGCGTATCGCTGTGTCCCACCGGTGCCCTTGGCGACCATCCGGACCGGCCTGAGGTTCAGTTCACGGAAAACGCCTGCGTTCAATGCGGCGTCTGCAAAAGCACCTGCCCTGAGACGGCCATTACTCTCAAACCCCGGCTGGACTTGTCGAAGGACGCCCTGAGTGCCCGGACATTGCATGGCGAGGACCCCTTCGAATGCATCAAATGCGGCACGCCGTTTGGCGTCGCGAGCACCATTAACCGAATCGTTGAAAAACTGGAAAACCAGCACTGGATGTACAAGAACTCTGACAACGTTCAGCTCATCAAGATGTGTGACGACTGTCGGGTCAAAGCCCAGTTCCACGGCGAAAACGCGCCCATGGCGGGGGGCGAGCGTCCCCGGGTTCGCACCAGTGACGACTACCTGGACAGCTAAACATTAAACAGGACACAACATGGTTCAATACGTAGACGCAGCGCGACCAAACCTGATCGGTACCGACGCGCCCCGGCCACAGGACAGAAACCCGAAGGGCATTGATCGCATCATCGCCATCGCCTCGGGCAAAGGCGGCGTGGGAAAGTCCACAGTGGCGTCCAATCTGGCTGTCGCGCTGGCCTCGAAAGGTCTTAAGGTGGGCCTGTTGGACGCCGACGTCTACGGGCCCAGTCAGCCCCGCATGCTGGGTGTTTCAGGTCGCCCGTCCAGCCCCGACGGGCAGACCATCCTGCCCCTGCGCAATCATGGCGTGACCCTGATGTCTCTGGGCCTGATGGTCCCGGATGACGAAGCCATCGTCTGGCGTGGCCCCATGCTGATGGGCGCCCTGCAACAGATGATGAACCAGGTGGACTGGGGCCGACTGGACGTGCTGCTGGTGGATCTGCCCCCGGGCACCGGTGACGTCCAGATGACCCTGAGTCAGAAATTCTTTGTGGCGGGCGCGGTTGTGGTCTCGACACCTCAGGACATCGCCCTGATGGACGCGCGCAAAGGCATTGACATGTTCAACCGGATGGACGTGCCGCTATTTGGCTTGATCGAAAATATGGCATCTTTTGTCTGTGATGGCTGCGGCAAAGAACACCACCCCTTTGGGTCCGGCGGCGCCCGGGCTGAGGCGCAAAAGCTCGGAGCGCCCTTCCTCGGTGAAATCCCACTCGATCTGGATATCCGTGTCGGTTCGGACGGCGGCGTTCCGATTGTGGTGTCAAAGCCGGATAGCCCTCAGGCCAAGGCCTTCCAGCGCATCGCCGATGAACTTGTCGCCTCTGATGTCTACGCCCGGGCCATCCGATGAGTGAGTCACCTCAATTCCCGCCGCTATTCACCGGCGAAGTGCTGCCCAAACACACGGATCCCTTTGATAAGGCCGTCAGCCGGGCCATCGCAGGGGTTGATTCAGGCACGATTTTTTACTCCGAGGCGGTTGATACCTTGCGCGCGGCCCTGGTGCTGGCGCCGGAAACGCCTCTGGAAGAGGCTATTCAGGCCGTTTACGTTGCCCAGATAGGCCTGGCCGAAAGTCTGGGCGCGCTGGCCCCGCCCGAAGTGCCCGTTCACTTTGTATGGCCTGATCGGATCAAGGTCAATGGTGCGGTCTGCGGTGGCGTTCGCTTTGCAGCGGATGTGTCGGATCCTAAAGCCCATCCTGACTGGCTGGTCATTGGCATTGAGGTGCCCTTCATGCATTTGAGCGGCGAGCCGGGCGAAAACCCGAATCAAACCTGTCTGTATGAGGAAGGTTGCGTCGATATCACCCCCATGGCGCTGCTGGAAAGCTGGTCCAAACATACCCTGCTGTGGCTGACCTACTTCATGGACAGCGGATTCGCGCGCGTACACAACGAGTGGCGGCCACGCTGCGACACCCTGGGCGAGACGATCAGCCAGCCCCGGTCCGGTGTGTTTGTCGGCCTGGATGAAAAAGGCCGGATGCTGTTGCGTCAGGGTGTCATGACCGAGACAGTGAGTCTGATTGAATTCGCGGAGCACCTATGAAACTGGCCCGAACCCTGCGACTGGATATCTCCGATGACAATGTGTTTGAAGTGCCGGCCGCCAGCGGCGAATGGGCCATCTCGGGCGGATTTGAATTCTCCAACTGGACCGAAGCGGATCTGAAGGGGAAGGCTCGCCAGGCGTTCAGTAACGGCTGGTACAGCATCGAATCCGGTGGCCGCGCCAGTTTTGTGGGCGTGTGCGACATTACCGGGGCCGAACTGGAGCGGCTGCGTCAGACCCTGGCTCAAACCTTTGTGGAGGTGTACGGTGCGCCGGATATCGACGCCGCCTATCCTGTCGCCTGCGACGAAATCGACCAGATGCGCAGCATGTGTGAGGATTTTGAGGACAACACCCTGCTGATGGTCAGCCGCCGGCTGACCGAGTTGGGTGTTGAGGAAACCTACCAGAGCCGGGTGCCGCAGGATGCTTCGTTGGAAGCCTTTGCCGTCCACGGCAGCTACGAGTAATCACAACCCGAAGCTGCCGTAGGGAATAAACCGCACAGGGGTTCCCGGCTCTATCTGGCGGGCGCTCTCATCCAGTTCCACCAGGCCCTCGGACCAGGCCAGACCGGTCACCCGGCCCGATCCCTCAGAGCCGAAGACCTCAACCTGCCCGTTGCGGACCCGGGCGCGCAACATCTCGCTGCGCCCGGGCTTCTTGTTCTTGGTAAAGTTGGCGGGCACGACATAACCCTGGGGTTCAAACCATTCACCCCCGGCCAACAGCGCCATTGCCGGCGCGCCAAAGCGCAGGGCGCAGACCCAGGCCGCCACCGGATTGCCCGGCAAGCCCACCACGGGTGTGCCCCGGAACATGGCCAGCGCCAGGGGCCGGCCCGGCTTGATCGCGATGCGCCAGTTGCTGATGTCGCCATGGGCCTTCAGCGTTTTCGACACATGATCCTCGTCCCCGGCAGAAACGCCGCCACTGGTCAGGATCAGGTCGCACTGCTCAGCACCGCGCTCCAATGCAGCCTTCACATCCTCGGCCCGGTCCAGCGCATGGCCCAGGTCCACCAGTTGATAGCCAAGTTGCGCCACCAGGGCACTGAGCATCGGGCGGTTCGCGTCATAAATCTGCCAGTCGGTGACCGCTGAACCAACCGGCTTCACTTCATCACCTGTGGACAGGACACCGACGCGCAGCCGCTGATACACATCCACCGACTCGACACCGACGCTGGCGAGGACGGAAATCTGGGTAGGCGTCAGGCGGGTACCTGCGGTAAGAATCCGATCCTGCGCCTTGATGTCCTCTCCGGCTTTGCGTGTGTTGGCGCCGGCTTTTAGTGTGCCGTTCAGGTGCAGCTTTCCCTCTGTGACCTCGCAGTCCTCTTCCAGCACCACCGTATCCGTGCCGGCCGGAATCACCGCACCGGTCAGAATCCGGATAGCATGGCCCCCGGGCACATGCCCCATGTACGGCTCCCCGGCGGCACTGCGGCCATCAACCAGGGGCAGGGCGCAGGGCACCTGAGTTAGAGGTCCCGCAAACGCATAGCCATCGACCGCCGAATTGTTGCTCGGGGGGTGAGCGCGAGGCGCATGGACGTCGCTCGCCAGTATCCGGCCATTGACCTGTGACAGCGGGACAGCGCGATCCACACCCACCACAGGATGCAAGCGTGAACGTAGCCGCTCCAGGGCCTCGTCTACCGGCGTCCAGTTCACCCCGGGGGGCAGGGCAAAACAGTCGTTACGAAGCGGGTTCATAGCTCTCCCGTTCATGGTTTTCCAGGGGTCAGAATAAAGTCAGCGATTCCGGGCACATCGTTCAAATCAAAGCAGGGGCCCGCAAACTCCGAGGCATAGTCCGTCGCCACGGCAATAATACTGGCGTCTTCCGGGTGAAGGGGCGCACGGGAGCTTTCCCGCCTGTGCACCTCAATTTTGGGGTGTGAATGGGTCTTGAACCCCTCGACCACGACCCAATCGCAGGGGCCCAGCCGGGCCAGCAATTCATCCAGCGTCGGCTCCCTGGCGCCCCGCAGCTCGTGCATGATGGCGAAACGCTGTCCACCCGCCAGGATGACCTCTCGCGCCCCGGCATCACGGTGTTGGTAGCTGTCGGTGCCGGGCTGGTCCACATCCACCGTGTGATGGGCATGCTTGATCGAGTTAACCGTTAATCCCCTGCCGGACAGCTCACGAATCAGAGCGGCGGCCAGGGTGGTCTTTCCGCAGTTTTTCCAGCCCACGATGCCTATAACGTTCACTTCAGGTGTTTCTCCGCCCAGGCCAGGTCTTCCGGCGTATTAATGTTGAAAAAGTCGTCCTCACCAAAAATCACCAGCGTCTCACCCTGGGCCTGGGTCCACTGACGAATCTTGCGGACACCGTCGTTCAGGGCGGCTCTCAGATTATGCCGCAACGCGACCTGCCAACGGCCAAAGGTTGGCTGGGGCAGTCGGCCGCGTTCCGGATCCGGCGTGGCCGCCAGCACCACCGGGGTATCGCATTCGGCCAATCGTGCTGCCAGGTCCAGAGGGAACGACGGGGTATCCGCGGCGACGCTGATCAGCCACTCATGGCCCTGTTCGGCAGCCCAATCCATGCCCGCGAGCACACCCGCCAGCGGGCCCGGAAAATCACCAATCGAGTCGGCCACCACCGGCAGACCCAGATCATCAAACCGGCTCAGATCCCCGTTGGCGTTTAACACCACGGCGTCGACCTGCGGCGTGATTCGGTCGATGACACGATGGATCAATGACTGATCGCCCAGCATCAATCGTCCTTTGTCACCACCGCCCATTCGGTTTGCCTGGCCACCGGCCAGAATGACCGCACACTCAGTCATGCTGTGCCTCCGTCAATCATGCTGCGCGCCTTTGCGCCGCAGCTTTTTGTCTTCATCGGGAACCTGCGACAAATCCTGATCGAACACCAGGCGATGCTGGCCGCCGAGGCAGGTGAATTTCCTGCCTCGCATCCTTCCGATCAGCGTTAACCCGACCTGCCGGGCAATATCGACACCCCAGGCGGTAAAGCCTGATCGGCTGATCAGGGTCGGGATGCCCATCAGGGCCGTCTTGATCACCATTTCGGAGGTCAGACGGCCAGTGGTGTATAGGACTTTGTCGGCCGCCGGGATGCCGTTTAAGTGCATCCAGCCTGCGATCTTGTCGACCGCATTGTGACGCCCGACATCCTCCATGTAGGCCAGGATCTGGCGTCCCTGACACAGGGCAGTGCCATGAATGGCACCGGTTTCCATATACAGGCTGGGCGTGTGGTTAATCTGATACGAGAGATCGTAAAAGGTACTGGTGTGCACCGGTGTATCCGGCAATGACAGCCCGTCAAGCCCGGCCATCATATCACCAAACACAGTGCCCACGGCACAGCCGGAGGTGCGGGTTTTCTTTTTCAGCTTGGTCTCTACATCGGTAACACCTGCGGTACGGACCACAGCGACTTCCAGCTCTTCGTCGAAATCAATCTTCGTGACCTGATCGGTCTCTTTCAGCATACCCTGGTTCAGGAGAAAACCGAGCGCCAGATACTCCGGGTGATCGCCGATAGTCATTGCCGTGACGATCTCCTGGCTGTTCAGATAGATGGTCAGGGGACGCTCTTCGATCACGCTGATCGACTTCGGTTGGCCGGCTTCATCAACGCCCTCGACGGTGCGGGACAGCCGGGGGTCGGTCGGGTTAGGTAGAAGGGGTGCACTCGTCATTATCGCTTTAGTCCGCTCAGGAAATACACGTGCTCGAATCTGGCTGGCCTAGTCGGCGTTCGGGAAAAACAGCTGCTTGCCGTCAACCTGATAGGCACCAATCGCGGCTTGTCCGGTGTCAGACAGCAACCACTGTGCAAAGGTCTCCGCCGCCTCTCGATTAACGTTCGGGCATTTTTTCGCACTGACGGGAATAACACCGTACTGGTTGAAAAGGGCGGGGTTTCCCTCGAATAGAATGGCGGCGTCCTGTTTGTTGGCAAAGGCGATCCAGGTGGCTCTGTCCGTTAACACATAGGCGCCCAGGCTCACACCGGTATTCAGGGTTGCGCCCATGCCGCTGCCGGTTTCAAGGTACCATTGACCGGATCCGGCGTCAGGGTCGATAGCGGCCGCCTGCCACAATGAGCGTTCTTTTTTGTGTGTCCCCGAATCATCACCGCGTGAGGCAAATTTAGCGCCGGCTTGCTTGATTCTCTGCAGAGCGTCAATGACGTCGCGGGCGTCTGCCAGATTTGCCGGATCGGCTTTGGGTCCAATGATGACAAAGTCGTTGTACATCAGGTCGCGGCGATAGTCGCCATAGCCATCAGCAACCAATTTTTCCTCGGCCGGCCTGGCGTGAACCAGAAGCACATCGCCATCACAGCGCCTGGCATTTTTGATCGCCTGTCCCGTGCCTACGGCGACGACATTCACCTTTATGCCGGTGTCCTTTTCCAATAGCGGTAACAGGTAGTCATATAGGCCACTGTTCTGGGTTGAGGTGGTGGACTGAACGATGATGGTATCCGCCAGAGTGTGAGCGCTGAAAGCCAACGCAACGCAGATGATCAGGTGCTTCATAGCCGTCCTCTAAAACAGGATTTCGCCGGCTAAATACGCTTTAGCCATCGGGGTTTTGGGCGCGGTAAAAAACTGACCAGCCGGGCTCTGCTCGGCTATCTGCCCATTGGAAATAAATACGATTTCATCGGCTAAACGTCTAGCCTGACTTTGGTCATGACTGACCAGAATAACCTTGGTGCCCCGGGCGCTCTGGGCTTTGACCAACGATTCAATTAATAGCACCGATGCCGGATCCAGGCTAGCCGTCGCCTCATCCAACAGCAATAACGCAGGCTCACTCAACAGGGCCCGAGCCAGGGCCAGTCGCTGTTGTTCTCCACCGGACAGCATCCGGGCCGGTTGATCGGCCCGGTCAGCCAAGTTGACAGACTCCAGAGCCTGAATCAAACGCCGGGGGGCGGTCTTGGCGATCCTGGGGGCCGCAAAGGCCAGATTCTGTAGCGCCGTTCGGCGCAGCAGTACCGGGTGCTGAAAGACCATAGCCTGTTCATCGCGACTGGCGGCCACCGTCAGGGAGCCCAGAGTAATCAATCCTTCATCCGGAGTGATCAGTCCATGCAAACAGCGAAGGAGCATGGTTTTTCCCGCGCCGTTCGGGCCCATAATCACCGTGATGCCGGGTTCATCAATCCGCAGGTTTACACCCTGCAACACGGCACGATCACCTTTAATAAGGCGCAGGTCACTGATAATGATAGGCAGGAGCAGGTTAGGCATATTGGCGCTTTGCAGCGTATTCACGGACGCCGATCACCAGTGCGTTGACCAGCAATGACAGAGTCAGCAACACCGCACCCAGGCCCAGGGCAAGGGTCAGGTTGCCCTTCGAGGTTTCCAGTGCGATGGCGGTGGTCATGACACGGGTCAGGTGATCAATATTGCCGCCGACGATGATAACGGCGCCTACTTCGGCGATGGCCCGGCCGAAGCCCGCCAGAATGCAGGTGGTCAGCGCATAGCGGGCATCCACCAGATAGGCCCCCACCGCGCGGCGCCCGGTGATACCCATCGAGTAGAATGTATCCCTGTACTCCTGATGAAGGTGCTCAATCACCTGATTCGAAAGAGCCGCGATAATCGGGGTGATCAGCACCACTTGCGCGATGATCATGGCAGAGGGTGTGTACAGCAGGCCCAGCCAACCCAGCGGACCGGACCGTGACAGCAGCAAATACACAATCAGCCCCACCACCACGGGGGGCATGCCCATCAGGGCGTTCAGCAAAAGGATGCAGAATTTGCGTCCCGGGAATCTGGTGATCGCCAGCCAGGTCCCCAGAGGCAAACCAATGACGGCGGATACGACCAGCGCACTCAGGCTGACCTGGATGGACAGCCAGAGAATTTCAAATAAATCCGCGTCCAGTGTGATAATCAGTCGGAAGGCTTCAGCCAATGCATCCATTTATAAGGATAGTCCTGAATTAGTACATTGAGGATTCAAGCCTCTTTGCCCAAGATTCGCAAGGATTTTGAGCGGGCTTATGTTTCAGTCCACCAGTATCCGCTCAAGTGCCGCCCGGATTTCGCCGGGGATGGGGGCCGATGCATGTTTCCTGCGGTCCACGAACACGTGCACAACCTGACCGAATGCGGCCGCTTCCGGATCGCCTTCCCTGAAAACGCCAACCTCGTAAGTCACCGAGCTTCCGCCGATTTTTACCACGCGGAGTCCTGACTCGATGGCCTCAGGATAGGCTACCGGTTTTCGGAACTGACAGTTTGAACTGACGATATATCCGACGACGGGGGCATTGTGGATATCCAGGCCTCCCTCATCAATCAGATACCGGTTTATGGCCGTGTCGAAGTAGGAATAGTAGGTGACGTTATTGATGTGCCCATACACATCGTTGTCCATCCATCGCGTGGTGACGGGATAAAAAACGGTGAAGTCTTCTCGTTCCAATGTCGGGCTCCTGAATCTGTGTTAGGCCGGATTGTTCAACTGTAAGGACATAATGTTCTCACATAAAGAGAACCGGTCCGGAAATCGTTCCGGGAAACAGGGCCCGACCGCTCCGACTAATCAAACAGGACAACCTGGCGGACTGCCTTGCCCGAGGCCAGCTTTTCAAATCCCTCGTTAATCTGGTCCAGGGTTAGCGTGCCGCTGAGCAGTTTGTCCACCGGCAGCTTGCCCTGACGAAACAGGGTGACGTAGCGGGCGACATCACGTACGGGAACGCAACTACCGACATAGCTGCCTTTGAGGGTCCGTTCCTCGGCAACCAGGCTGACTTGCTGGATGGCGACTTTCTTTTCCGGATGGGCCAGACCGCCGGTGACGGTGGTGCCACCGCGGCGGGTGATCTGGTAGGCGAATTCCAACGCTTTTTCGGAGCCGGCCATTTCAATCGCGCAGTCCACGCCGCCGCTGGTCAGGGTCTTGATCTTGTCCACGCAACCATCTTCACCGGAGTTGAAGGTGTGGGTCGCCCCCAGTTCCTTCGCCAGCGCGAGCTTGTCTTCGTCCAGGTCAATCGCAATCACCTCGCCGGCTCCGGCTACCAGGGCGCCCAGTACGCTGTTGAGGCCGACCCCTCCGAGACCAATGACGGCCACGGCCTGCCCCGCCTTGATGTTCGCGGAGTTGATGGCGGCACCGACGCCGGTCAGTACCGCACAACCGAACAGTGCAGCGTGATGCAGGGGTAGCGCTGGATCGACCTTGACCAGGGAGTCCCGCGATACCACTGCATGATCGGCAAAGGCGGAAACCCCCAGATGGTGATTGATGGCGGTGCCATCCGCCCGGTGCAGGCGGTGTTCGCCGCTGACCAGTGTGCCGGCGTTATTGGTTTTCGCTGCAGGCTCGCACAGGGCCGGCCGGCCTTCCGCACAGGGGGCGCAGTGGCCACAGCTGGGTACAAATACGGCGACCACATGATCACCTTCTTTCAGGTCACGGACTCCGCTGCCGACCGATTTCACAATACCCGCGGCTTCGTGGCCCAGGGCCATGGGCACCGGGCGCGGCCGGTTACCGTCGATCACCGACAGGTCGGAGTGGCACAGGCCGGCGGCTTTGATCTGCACCAGCACCTCATTATCGCCGGGCGGGTCCAGTTCCAGTTCTTCAATGACGAGCGGTTTGGTGTCTTGATAAGGGCGCTCGGCACCAATGGCTTGCAGAACGGCGGCACGAATTTTCATTGAATCTCTCCTCGGTCAATCGTTGTTCGGGCTCAGTCCACTGACGCCGATGCGTGTTCACGACCCGCCGAAACGGAGCCGCGTTCGATGCGCCAGGTGGCGTCTACCAGATCCGCAGAGTGGGTGTCGTCCGACTCTGCGATCAATACCGTCAGGCCTTCCCCGCGCAGGTCTGCAATGACAGACGTCAGTCGCTTGGCCAGTACCGGCGCCACGCCTTCGAATGGCTCGTCCAGCAGGATCAGCTCCCGACCCGGTATCAGGGCGCGGCCCAGGGCGACTAGTTTTTGTTGACCACCGGAGAGCTGCAGGGCCTTGCGCTCTCCGAAATCGGCGATCTCCGGCATCAGGGAATAAATCCACTTCAGTCGCTCTTCACCGTCTTTGATTTTGTTCGCCCAGGCCGGCATCAGCATATTTTCGGTAACGGTCAGTTCCGGGATCAGGCGGCGGTCCTCCGGCATATAGCTGATGCCCATACTGGCACGGTTATAGGACGCATAGCGGGTCAGGTTCTCTCCCTTGAACTCGATCTTGCCGGCGGTCGCCGGCAGCAGGCCCATGATGGCCTTGATCAGCGTCGTCTTGCCGGCACCGTTATGGCCGATCAGACTCGCCATCTCCCCGCCGGGAATGGTCAGGTTTATATCCCGCAGAATACCGATTTTCTCGATCGAGACGTCAAGGTGGGTGATGTTAAGACTCATGTCAGACGTCTCCCTGCTCGGTTTGTGGCTGGTGGCGTTTACCGGTCACCAACTCCTGGACCTGTTCATCCGCAAGGACCTCGTCGACGGCTCCATCCTTGATGACAACGCCGCTGGCGAAGGCCAGAACCCGGGTAACATAGCGTTGGACAATCTCCATGTCGTGCTCGACAAAAAGCACGGTCAGGCCCCGCCGGCGAACCACCTCCATTACGGTGTCCATTAGAGTGTACTTCTCTTCCGTGCTGACGCCGCTGGTGGGCTCATCCAGCAGCAGCATCTTCGGCTCACCCAGCATGGCAATCGCAATATCCAGCAGTTTTCGGGCACCCTGGGGCATGGCCGTGACCATTCCATCCCGGTACTGAGTGATATTCATCTGCTCCAGAATCTCGTCCGCTGCCGAAATACGTTCCGGCGTGCGCACTGGGCGCGTCATGTTCAGTTGCCGGCCTTCAGCGGCGGACAGGGCGATCGCGAGATTGTCCAGAACGGAAAGTTCCAGGAAAAGTTGTGGAACCTGGAACGAGCGAGCCAGACCACGGCGCATAAGTTTCCGGGGGCCGAGATTCCTGATGGGCTGGCCATCAAAGTTGATGACACCGGAGGAGGGCGGCAGATAACCGGTGACCATATTGATAAAGGTGGTCTTACCCGCCCCGTTCGAGCCGATGACCCCGACGATTTCCCCGTCCGTGATGGTGACGTTGATATCCTCTGCGGCAACCACGGCCCCAAAATAGCGGGACAGGCTTTCCGTCTTCAGTATGTCGGTCATGCTGCAGCGCTCCGCTTACGGGTGAACAGGCTCCAGATACCTTTGGGCAGGAATAGGATAATCAGTAGCAGAACTATGCCAAGAATGAGTTGCCAGGAGTTGGGAAACAGCTCGACCGCGTAGGTCCTCACCAGGATAAAAATGAACGCGGCAATAAACGGCGCGGCAACGTGGCCCGTCCCGCCAAGCAGTGCAATGAACACAAACTCACCGGAAATCGTCCAGTAAGCCATGGTGGGGTCGACATGCCCGGCCGTCAGGGCCGTCAGTGAACCGCCAACGGACCCCAGGGCTGCAGCAATGATGTAATTGATGTACAGCACCTGGCGCCGCGAGATACCCATGTATTCAACGCGCACCTCATTCTCACGGATCGCCTCGCAAGCCAGCCCGATACTGGACTGGAAGTAGCGGTTCAGGAACAGTGCCGCAGCAAGAGCCAGGACGACCGCCAGCCAGAGGGTCGTGGCGTTTTCCAGGCCCTGGCCGGGCTGATAACCCAGGATTGACCACTTCACCACGCCAAAGCCGTCCGTGCTGCCGAGCCCCTGGCTCTTCACGAGGACACCGTAGAGAATCATGGAAAAAGCCAGCGTGAGCATGGCGAAAAAGATTTCCCGGTATCGCGTCAACAAAAGCCCCAACACCATGGCCAGGGCAACTGTTGCGATGATGCCCATGCCAATGAGGGCCAGCGCATCGGTCACACCGAGGAAGCGTCCACCGAGACCGACCGCATATCCACCCATGCAGTAAAACAGCCCCTGGCCAAAGGAAATCAGGCCTGCCCGCATTAGCATGACCACACCCATGACGACGAGGGCGGCGGCAATCGCCAGGGTCGATGTGAAGACCATCCAGTCGGGGCTGATGAACGATGACAGCCCAAGCAACAGGGCCGCCACCATCAGCAACATTTCTGTTTTTTGCAGGCGCATCATATTTTCCTCGCCGTGGCCTGACCAAACAGTCCGTGGGGACGGAAGATCAGTACCGCAGCCATCACGGCATAAATGATGAACAGTTCCAGTTGCGGCATGGTATGGATCGAGGCCGCCCGGGCCAGGCCGACGATCAGTGCCCCGATGGCGGCACCGGTAATGCTGCCCAGCCCACCGGTAACGACGACCGCGAAGGCCACGACAATGACCTCAACGCCGATGCCGGGAACCACCGAAATAATGGGTGCGGTAAAGCCACCGGCAATCGCGCCGAGGCCTGCACCGATTACGAAGGTCATGGTAAACATGCGGCGGACATTCACTCCCATGGCCTCGGACACTTCGCGATCGTGAATAATGGAGCGCAGAATCTTCCCGGTACGCGTACGCTCCAGCCAGAACCACATGATGGCGCCAACAACCACGGATACGCCGATCACCATGATCTGATAGCCGGATACCGTCAGCACGCCAATATTGAAGCGGCCCAGGGCGGTGTAAGGCTGATAGGCGAAATAGGGTGTCGTTCCCCAGACGAGCTTCATAAGGTCTTCCAGGATTAACAGCAGGGCAAAGGTAACGATCAGCATCAGTACTTCGTCACGCCCATACATCAGTCGGAGGATTCCCCGCTCCATGATGAGGCCGGCCACTGCTCCGATGGCGATGGCACAACCGGCAAGGAGCGCGAAGGCAATCCACAGTTGATCCCCACCACTGGCGTAATACCAGCCTATGGATGAAGCCGCCGCGTATGCCCCGAGAGCGTAGAGGCTGCCGTGCGCCATGTTCAGGATTCGCATAACGCCATAAATGACGGTCAGCCCGGCTGCAACAAGAAACAGCCAGGACGCGTAGATAAGGCCGTCTATCAGAATCGCCCAGATGGTTAACATCTGCGTCTACTCCTGTTGGAAGGGTTCCGGTACCTCACAAGAGTCACCGGAACCAGAGTGATGGATCAGTCGCACCTGGCTCCAGGGAAGCCTGCCTTGATCCACTCCTGGGCATTGTGATTATCGGGCGGAGAGACACACTCACCGGCATAGGAGCGAACGTTACGCAGCTCCGGTCCGGAATCCGGTGAATAGTAGTACTCGCCGTAGTACATCGGTTGCAACGCCTGATGGCCATTGGCCAGTGCCATACGAACCGTGCCACTCACGGATTCGAAGGTTGCGCTTTTAAGAGTAGACGCAAGCTGCTCATCCGACGGCTTGCCCTTGGCCCCGGAATTGTCAGCTGCGTACTTCAGTGCCAGCAGCGCCTGGGCCATCTTCGACGAAGGATAGCTGGGCGGTACACCGTGCTCCGCTTCATAGGCTTTCGAGAACCATTCACTCAGGTCGTTGTCTGGCATGAAGGCACCGAAGGGGCCACGGCCACCGATGACAGTGCCGTTAGGTGCCTGGTTTTTAAACCGGTTAAAACCGGATTCGCCAGTAGTCAGCACAGCGGTTGCCTGTTCGAGAAGGCCGCGCACATTGGCCTGTGCTACGAACGCCTCCATGTCGCCACCCCACATACTGGAATGAATGATTTCAGGACGGCGGGTCTGGAGGGCGGAAATTTCAGTGCCGTAACTGCCCTGGAAAATCTGGGGCGTCTGGTTATCCACAAACTCGGTATCTGGCATCAACTGCTTCATGGATTCCTGGAAGTCATTCCAGGAATCCTGACCCCAGGCGTAGTTCTGCTGGATACCGGCCACACGCGTGATGTCCGGGCGGGTTTCTTTCAGGTAGTGGGCGGCGCCAACGTTATCCGCGGTGGCATCAAGGCCGGTCCGGAAAAAGTACTGCGGGTTGTCCAGTTCCGGGAAAAGGCGCGGCGTGCCGCAGTCAAAGGCGATGGTGAACGTCTTCAGTTCTTCGGCGGCCGGGCTGACCGCCAGGCAATCACCACTGGAGATATAGCCGATCACCGCATCAACGTTCTGACGCTGGACGAGGTTCCGGTATTCCTCAACCTGTTTGGTGGGGCCACCGGCTTCGTCGATGACGACCGACTCCAGCTGCAGTCCGTTGATACCCTTGGTGTTGTAAGGCGCCGGCAGGGTGCCCTCGTTAATTGCCTTGATCACTGTCTCAGCGGCCTGCGCCGCCGGGACCCCGAATGGACCGGACGCACCGCCGGACAGGAACGTCACAAGTCCGACCTTGAAGGTGCCTTCCTGGGCGCTGGCGGAGCCCGCGAAGCCCATGACACCGACAGAGGCTATGGCCAGCGAGGTGGCGGTGCCCAGGAGCTTCCGCTGCCATGGTTTGGGTTGCAGGGAGTGTCCCATTGTCTTCTCCTTCATTGTTTTTGTGAAAAAGCAGCTGACCAGAGGTCAGTTGCCGGATTCACCGCGTCGCTTCTTGACGAGAGCGGGGGACGGTTTCAGGGATTCAGCATCGTAAATGTGCCAGTTGCCCAGCATGACCCGGGCTGGCGGATATTGTGTGTTGGGTACCGGTATGCCGACGGCTTGTGCCTGGACGATTTGGTGAGTGTCCGGGTCAATATAGGAGACATAACCGTCGGGATCCTTGGGCAGACGAATGTGCAATCCCTCCAGTGCCGCAATCATGGCGTCTGTGTCGGTGACCTTGCCGGCCTGGCGAATCGCGCTGGCTATGATGAGCATGCCTGCGTAGGCCCCTTGCGCGGAGTAACTGGGATAGCGTCCCGACAGGGCGTGGAACCGGTTGACGAATTGGCGGTTCAGTTTGGTGTCGGGCCAGTTCACGTGGTGTCGGGCGGACAGAATGAGCCCTTCTGGGGCTTCCGGGCCCAGACTGACCAGGGTTTCGTAGTCGCCGCCGGCATCAAAGTTGGCCACGCGCATCTGCGGGAACAGTCGTGTTGTGCGGGCCTGAGCGATAAAGGCCGTAAAATCGCCACCCCACAGAGACACCACGAGTACATCCGGTTGTGACTCAAGCAGAGCCTGGATGTAAAGTGAGTAGTCCGGCTCATAGAGCTTGGGCCAGTATGTACCTGTCACCTCATAGTCCACCCCGAGCAGTTCCAGCGCCTGCTGCAGGTCGCGCCAGGCGACCCGGCCGTACTCATAATCCGGACCCAGAAAAGCCAGCTTCTTCCAACCGGTTTTCTTTTGCAGTTCTTGCAGGTAACGGGCGCCAGCGGCATGGGAATACCAGGTGTCGCTGGAGACCCGGAAGTAGTATTCGTGGCCCTCCTCAAGAGTTGCTCTTGAGGAGGCGTGGTCGGTGCCGATCAGAATGATTTTTCGTTGTTTCGCCAGACGGCTGACGGCCATGCCCACACCCGAACTAACCATGCCGCAGAGGATGTTGGCGTTATCCTGGCGAATAAAGTCTTCCGCCATGCGAACGGCAAAGGAAGACTTGGAGCGGGAGTCGTCGACGATCACCCGCAGCCTGGGCGCAGCAGGATCAGCGCTGAGTTCTTCAAGGGCGAGTTTTATGGCGACAATGCTGTCCCGGCCATAGCTGGCGGAGCGACCGGTCATGGGATACATGCAGGCGACCGTAGCATCGGCTGCATGTATAGCGGCACCTAACTCGACCCGCCCCACTGGTGGTGTGGCCGGCACCCGGACTGCGGCCTGGCTCGAGCTCACGCCGAGCAGTATAACGGCAGCCAAACCCGTATAGACTGGCAAGCTACCCAGGCAGGTCGTTGTGCAATCAATGAATGGAGCTTGGCGTAAGCGGGCCAGCAGTCCCGGCAACTCAGCCTCCCGGGCCGAACGTATCCGGCGTGTGGTTATGTGTTTTTATTGTGAACCAACTGGCAGGACAAAAGGCAAAACGGGTGCCAATGTACGTGAAAGACGCTTTCAGGCCGGACGCAAGTCGAATGAGGCTTCCCTGTCGCTACACCAGGCGGCATTGTGAGCGCAAAGCGCTCAGATCGGGCGGCTGGAGTGAGCGCTTTTCGCTCAATTGCTCAGGTAATCCCCAGGCGTTGCAGGCGGCGTTTGAAGGCATGCCGGGAAAGCCCCAGCTGTTCGGCCGCCTTACCCTTGTGGCCGTCGGTTTTTTCCAGGGCCTCCAGCACCAGCTGACGCTCCGCACGCTGAAGGTGCTGGTCAAGGGAGGATTCCCTCAACTGCTTGTTGTCTCCCTTAGGCGCGCTGGCTGCGTGGAATTCGGCGGGGAGGTGCTGCGGCCGGATCAACTGGCCGGGGTAGAGAATGGTCAGGCGCTCCACCAGATTGCGTAACTCACGAACATTGCCCGGCCAGCTATAGGCCAGCATTAAATTCAGGGCCTCCAGGGGTATCTTGATAGGACGGCAACTTTCTTCCCGGGCCTGTGAGTCAATGAAGGCGTCCAGCAATTCACGAAGGTCTTCGCCTCGCTCGCGAAGTGGCGGGATCGTCATTGCAATGACATTCAGCCGGAAATAGAGATCCTCCCGGAAGTGGCCCTGGCGGACTTCATCTTCAAGGGATCGATTGGTGGCCGCAATGACCCGTACATCTGCGATATGGTTGCTGCCGCCGCCAACCGGCCGGTAGTCACCGTTTTCCAGAAAGTGTAGAAACTTTGCCTGTAATGGGAGAGGCAATTCTCCGATTTCATCCAGAAACAGGGTGCCCCGGTGGGCCATAGCCACCAAGCCCGAGCGCTTTTGGTGAGCGCCGGTGTAGGCCCCTTTTTCAGCGCCAAACAGTTCCGCTTCGATGAGCTGTTCTGGCAGTGCGGCGCAGTTGATCTCAACAAAGGCTTCGGAGGATCGCGTGCTTTGCTCATGGATGGCCCGGGCCACGACGGCCTTGCCGGTGCCAGACTCGCCCAGCAACAGAATTCTGCCTGCACTGCTGCCGGCGACGCGCTGGATCGTCTGCCAAAGATGGGTCATGGCCTCACTTGAGCCTACCAGGCCCGACGAGGAGGCCCCCCGGGTGCGATGGTAGGTGAGCTCTTCCTGCATGCGGGTGCGCTCAGTGATGTTCTGGATCAGGTGAAGTAGTTCGTCAAGTGCAAAGGGTTTGGTGAGGTAGTCGGTAGCGCCGGCCTTTACTGCCTGTACCGCTGCCCGGGTATCGCCATGGGCGGATATCATGACCACAGGTAGTTCAGGATACAGTCGGACCGCTTCGTACAGGACATCCATGCCGCTCATTTCCGGAAGCCGCAAATCGAGCAGCATCAAGTCCGGCGGATTTTCTTCCAGAGCTGCCAGGCCCGCTTCACCGGTATAGGCGCACTGGCTTTGGATGCCGGCCTGGTTCAGGGCGAAGGTGAGTGAACGGACAAAACGTTTTTCGTCATCAACGATCAGAATCTGTGAGCGCATGTTGGTTGTCGGTGGGTCGTTGTTTTTGTGTTTTCTGCTGTAGTAAAAGGTTATCACTGTTTGCTGCCGGCAGGGTGACGGAAACCGTGGTGCCCTCTCCCTCGGTGCTCTGGATCAGCAAATCACCCTCATTAAGCTCAATCAATTGGCGAGTGATGCTCAGTCCGAGGCCGGTACCTTCCTGCCGAGTTGTGAAGAAGGGTTCTGTGACCCGTTGCAGGACGCTTTCATGCATGCCGCAGCCATTATCGTTGATATCCATGGTGATCCGATCCCCGTGGCGGAATGCCCGCAGCTGAACGACGCCCCCAGGTTCGCAGGCCTGAATGGCATTGGCTACCAGGTTCACCAGGCACTGGATGATTTGGTCGGGGCTGGCGTAAATGGACTGCCGTGCATCGCCGCTGGCGCTTACCGTCACCTCATGGGTTTCTGCCAGCCCGGTGGTGAGCACGGAGGTATGGCGGAATACCCGCCTGATATCGACTTGCTGAGGTGCCCCAGCAACCGGACGGGCGTAATCGAGCAAGTTACCGACCACGCGATTGAGGCGATCAATTTCATCCTCCACGGAGATCAGCAGATCCCGTCGCTGGTCATCGGTTTCACCTTTTTCCAGTGCCTGAACCGTCAGCTTGATGGTGGCCAGCGGATTGCGCACCTCATGGGCGACCCCTGTGGCGAACTCCCCCAACACAGCGAGTTTTTCCGCCTGAACCGTGCGCTGGATCATCTCTTGCAGGCGGTCTGCCATGGCGTTGAAGGCGTGTGCCAGCACATCGATCTCATCCTTATCGTTTTTTGGTGCCTGCAGGCGAAATTTCAGGTCACCGGAGGCAAAGGCTTCGGCGCCTTCGGTCAGCCGGGCAACCCGCCGACGCAGACTCCTCGCCAGTGCCCAGAATAAGGCCACCGTGCCCAGGACCATTACGCTGGCCAAAGCATAGAGTCCGAGCTGGGCATCTCGCAACGGGCTCAGGATTTCACTCGCGGAAACCACGTAATCAATACGCCAGCCGGGCAGCACTTCCGGCCCGGTACGCAGGGCCTCCGGCGCGGTTGTCTGCAGGTTGCCGGTGGCATCGAGCAGGTCGCCTGCGGGGGTGCGCAAAAAGGATTTCAGAACGCCGGCCAGGTTTTCGGTGCGCATCAATTCGGTGAGGGACGCTAACCGCACATGCAGACCAATGGAGCCCTCAATAGCCTGATTGGCACTGTTCCGCAAAGGCTGACGGATTAACAGCCAGGCGGGGCCATCGCCATCGGGCAGGTGGGGGCCGATGATCTCACTGCTGCCAAAAGTGATGGTGGGCAGGCCCTTCAGTGACCAGCTCTCACGATTCCAGTAGGGGCTGCCGGAAGCGGCCTGACCCGGAATAACATCAGTCAGCTCCTCATTGCCGTCGAAAAACAGAACGCCGTAGAGGTCCGGTGAATCCGCCTCCACCCGAACCAGTTCTTTGACACCCTCGGGCACCGCATCGTTGTATGAAAGATACAGGGGGGTAGATGGGTGGGTGGACAGGGTTTCAAGCTGGTAGATCCGGTTCTCGATAAAATTGGTTAAACGATTGACATTGCCGGCGACCTGGGCCTCAAGGCGCTCCCCGGCGAGACGCTCAGTCAGCAAGTCCGAGACTGCGGCGTAAAGCGCGCTGAGCAACGCAACCGAACCAACCATCAGTGTCAGCGAGAGAAAAGTGTAACGGCCCACCAGACTGAATCTGGGTTTCATGGCAACCTCATTTTTTTCATCAGACAGCGATAAAACTGGCCTTTACTGTCTTGTCCGCTCCCCTTAAAGAGGGCAGGCCGCCTGGTAAAGAACGCCGATACTCTTTTGTGCAAATTCGCGGGCTCGTTGATCTCCGCAACGGCGGTTAAGGAACTTGGGGCATCAGCTTCCGAAAACAGGAACACTCAGCAGACAGCGTGATCGGTCTCCGCGCCGCTGGCAAGATCTTCCGTTTCAATCATAGTTCCAGTGTGAAGATGGCGGCGACGGCGTGGTCCCCATTTAATGGTGTGATCGCCACAGGTTCATTTACAGTTCGATTGCGGAAAAGGGGCAGGCTAACCCGCCGCAGTGGCACGTCAAGTTGTCGAGTGGGCTAAGGTCCCGTGTTGCGGGGCCTGGTCATTAGGCGTTCAAAAATTCGTTCACGTCGACGCCAGACTGTTTCAGAATGGCTTTCAGCGCCCTCTGGCATGTCGCCGGGGTGGCTGGGGATAGTGGTGTAGCGGTCGGTGCTGGAGTTATACCAGATTTCATGGGAGCCGGCTGCTTACCGGTCAAATACAAATCCCAATTTCTTGAGCTTCTTGATGATCTGCCGGTACTTGAAGCCTGCCAATCTACCCATTAGAGGTTAGAGGCCCAGGATCAGTGGGTAATCAAAGGGATCTTGGGTGGTGGCCAAGTGGGCTTGCTGATGGCGTTCCGCTTGCGCTTCCAGCAGTTTCTTGGCGACATCGCGGGCAATCTCGAGGGTTTCGGTAATGGTACGCCCTTGGGCGATCAGGCCGGGAATATCATCCGACGTCGCCAGATAGACGCCTTCGGGCAGCTTTTCGATATGCAGGTTGGCAATCTGTTCCATTAAGACTCTCCAGATCAGGCCGGGTTATGGCCCTCTCTTCTCCAGTTTTGGCAAAGCCACCTCCGGCAAGCCGAATCCCTAGTCTGAAAGGTGTTATTCAATGCAAATAACCTAGCGCTCCTGGTGTTCCCTGTCGAGCCACGCGATCCGCAAGGAATGGCATGCGCTGGGAAGCCTGCCCTGGTCCAAAGAGGTTCAGTATCCTTGTGCCGCCTGCCCAACAGCAGCCAACACAGTTGAAAGAAGGGATTGCGGTTGTATCACTAAGTGCTATACCTGCTGTCAATAATAAGGACGAGGAATGCAGGTATTTAAGAACAAGGCTTTCGGCAGGTGGGCCCCCAAGGAGGGGGTAAGAGCGGGGGGGGGGGGGGGCAGAACCCTGCTGGCCTATCGGGCGGGTGACAAGGCCTTCTTTGTCTACGGCTTCGCCAAGAACGTGCGAGCCAATATCAGCGACAAGGAACTGAAGGCCCTAAAGTTATATGCGGATACCTTGCTGCACTACAGCAAGGCCGAGTTGAGAAAAGCCGTGAAAAGCGGCGCATTGATTGAGGTCATTAGCGATGGATAAATCAATCCTGGACACCATCCACGAAGGTGCCAAAGAGTTGCACGACGCCGGTGTGATGGGCGATGTTACCTTGCGCGAGTTTGATGCCCTGTGCCTGCCGCCGGTGAAAGTCTACACCCCTGCCCAGATCAAGCGCATCCGGCAGAAAGCCAGGGCCAGCCAGGCGGTATTCGCCGCCTATCTGAATACCAGCCTCTCCACAGTACAGAAGTGGGAGATTGGCGGCAAAAAGCCGAACGGTCCCTCGTTGAAACTGCTGAACCTGGTGGATAAGAAGGGACTGGACGCACTGGTCTAACCCCCAAGCCTGCGGAGCCATCTTCGCGGGCATTTTTGTCCCGTTCCCACTGGAGTGGTTGGGATCGGCAGGAATTTGATCATATCCTGCTCTGAGAGCGCCCAATATCGACAGTTTGAGCCACAGTCCCGTTCACACCGTTCGCATGATGGGAGCGGTTGGGAAAGGCCGAATTTTGATCAATTTCTGGTCAAGGTTCGGCCAGGTAAGCCTAAAAAGTTGGCAATGTCAGCCAGATTTTGACGGCTTCCGCTCTTTAACAGCCTGACTTTTCGTGTTCCGGGCAGGTATAACCCTCGTTCGATGCGAACGCGGTCTATGTCTGCTGTTTCATTCTGTTAGATGGCGCCTTGTATCCATCAATCCGGAAAATAATACCCCGTCAGCACCCCATCCCAGGCGCTGGCCCAGAGAGGCTCGGTATCCTTGTGCCGTTTGCCTCGGAAGACTTCTTTTGGCGTGAGGCCATCAAGATTCTGGTGTGGCCGCAAGCGGTTGTACCAAGCCTGGTAGATGAGCAATTCGGTCTGCAGGTCCGGGCTGTTAGAGGAGTCCATACACGCCACTAAATCAGCACCTACATTCCAGTCCTGAGATTGAACACACTGATTCCCTCTTCAACTCCAGGAGGAATCAGCATGACCCGCGAACGAGAACAACTTTGGCAGCAGCATATCACGGAGTGGCAGGCCTCTGGATTGTCTGGAATGGCCGCCGTGTCACTTCGCCCCGATGTATGGAGAACCGCATGGAATCACCCGCTGAAAGTTATGGACTTGAGAACATCGTCCTGCACCATTCGTTCAAAAAGTTTGCTGGACTGGACGCACCGTTCGGATCCAGTGCAGAGAGCGGACACATGCTGGCGGTACCAACGGAGCTGGAAAAACCTCCATCTTGCATTTGATTCCTGCCTTCTACGGAGAAGAACCGGATCGGATCGTGAGTCGCGCTGGCGGGCGATTATGGTCTGGGTGGCCCTGACAGTAAGATGAGCCATATTGATCGCCTGACCCATGTCGTCCTGAACAAGAATCGGCTGCTTTCCAGCTTCAAGGGCATGATCTGCGAGACCATGTTCGATTCGATTCACATCAACAAGCGACCAACCATCCTGCATGAGCGCGATCTGGTCAACGATATCCGCAGCCTTGAGGCATTTGAGCGGGAAGAGTCGGCCATACGGGAATGCCTGGTCAAGGATGCAGAGCGTAAGGCACCGGGAAAGGCACGGTCTTGATTCCCGCCGACTGGGGGCGCCTCATCGAGGACGAGGACTTACGCGAGGAAATCAGTCAGCGCGATGCCCACCGTCGTCAATCCAGAGCCATGACTCGGCTCAAAGCGTTGGCGAAAGGCACGGACTGGGAGTCTGTCGTGGTCGCCATGGGAGAAGCCGAGCTGGCGGTAATGCAGGAGCACCTCACGGTAAGAGGATGGCTGCTGGCTGGGAACTGCTAACCGCTAACCTCCATGTACGCCAACTACAAGCGCTTAACTAGCCTGGATACAACCGCGGATGTGAGCGTCGATCGGGATGATTTGATACCAGGAGCGTTTTGGTCGGACAAACCGGTCATACGGAATACTGTGGATGATCTGCATTATGAGCTGGAGACAAGACAAGCAGAAAGGGAAGGCTGGAAATTGCCGCTATAAACCGAGAGCGGCCAGAAAATCCATGGACTGCAAGGAACCGAGAGCGAAAGCCCAAAAGGCATTAAAACGCTTGCCTGAAGCGTTCGGACTGTCCAGCTAGCATCATCATCCTTGATGTGAATGTGCTGGATTTCTTCTTTGTTCAGCACCAGATTGCGAAACTCCCCCAAGGTGAGCCCTTGACCAACAGCCGTTTCCTGCGGCTGGGGTCGCGTGCTGCTGTCGGTAAGGCACTAAACTTCGGTCCTCAAGAATGCCGGCCTGGATGAGCGAGGCGTTCAGAGAATACGAGGCAGGGCGAGCCCATGGCTGAGCAGGCGTTTCTCTATCTTAACTCCGAAGTTGCAGTGTCCGTTAACGTTGAGCGGCATTTATTCCGCGAGCTGTCTCCGGTTTGGTTCTATATACCATCACGATAGACTATAGATACCGGCTTAGCGGCATTATATATCAGTATGCTGGTATTTAAGGTCGTTAATAGCTATGGTAAAGTCTACTATGCTGATATTTAGATATGGCTATGCAGAGCGAGCAAAAGATCCTGACCCTACAGGTCTACTGGAACTATCAGTGGCACGACGCCGGCACCGTCCGGTTCCCGAACCCCAAGACCGGCCTCACTGGTGATATGGCGTTCACCTACAACGGCAAGTATGTGAATGCGGTCACCACGGCGAAGGAAGGCCTGTCGTTCAGGGATGAGCGGGCCATTGGCCACCATGTCCCCGGACACCTGATGAAGAGGTACCCCCGGGAACCGGTTGCCCCGGTACTCCGGGACATCATCCCCCAGGGTGCCGGGCGACGGTATCTGCTCCGTCATTGGGACGTGACCGGGGATCCGGGTCCGTCCGTTGACTTCAAATTGCTCAGCGAAGGGTGCATCGCACCGATCGGCAACCTGCGCATCAAGGAGGCCGCGGAGGCTTTCGAGGCGCAGGTAAAAGACACCAAAGTGATCTCGTTCACTCAGGATGACATCAGCGATCGGGATGAGTACCTGCTGGAGTACGCCAATCAGCTGGGTGTGGTCATCGGTGGCGCCACCGGCGCCGGCGGCGATGCGCCAAAGCTGCTGGTCGTCGAGGACCGGGACGGTCGATTCTACCTGGAGGGGACCCTCCCGGAGCTGGAAATCGCCAATCACTGGCTGGTGAAGTTTCCCCGGGGCCGGATGATGCCAGAGGATCAGGACATCCTGCGAGCAGAGGGAATCTTCTACGAGGCCTTAGATCAGCTGGGCCAAAACACTATTCGGGGTGCCCATGTGGTAGAAGGCAGGGTCCCGGCATTGTGGCTGCCGCGATTTGATCGGGAGGTAGCCCCGGGCGGGGTCCGGCGGTACGGGGTCGAGTCGATGTACAGCCTCAACAAGATGATTGGCGACGGCGCCAGGATGGAACACCCTGATGTTATAGTCCGGCTGCGCGAGGCGATCACGCACCCACCGGAGTTCGATACAACCCTGTGCGAGTACCTGGTGCGCGACGTCATCAACTACACCTTCGGCAACAGCGACAATCACGGGCGCAATACCGCCCTGATCAAGCGCGACGGCCGGATCAGCCTGTCCCCGGCTTACGACCTGGCGCCCATGGTGCTGGACAAGGAGGCCATTGCCCGGACGACAGTCTGGCCGCAGGAATACCAGCATTCGGTCTATGAACCGAACTACCACAAGATCATCCGGGACTTTGCCGAAAACCCGGACATCACCCGGGCCCGATTCATTGCTGAGCTGGAAAAGCTGGCGGGCCTGAAGAAAAAGGTGGTGGACCTGGGTGCACCCGGGCGGGTCCTGGAACATAAGAACATCGTCTTTGAGCGCCCGGAGAGGTTCTTGGAGACCCTGAAGACCGAGGCGGGAGGCGATGATGCCCAGAATGCCACCAAAGGTTGAAGATGATGAGCGCGAGGCGGCCCAGGCTGATCTGGAAAAGCGCATGAAGCAGGGCAAGATCTCGGTGGGGGCCGCAGTGCGTGAGATCCGCCAGCGCTTTGTCGGTATCACGCTGGAAGACTACGCTCGGCTGTGTGGACTGTCGAAGACCACCCTTATGAATATTGAGCGTGACGACCCCCGGGTCCTGCTCGAATCTGTCAAGAAGGCCGTGCAGCCACTGGGTTACCAGTTGTCCCTGGTGCCCGCTGCAGATCTTTAGAGAAGGCAGTACCCAAGCGTGCAAGTCTGGCTCCAGACCATGTTGGTACGAAGGCCGTTGTCTACTGCACCTGATAGGAATGGAGCGCCACATAAATGGCCGTCCAAATTAACTGCAAATAGGTCTTCCTGTGGAGCGCAACGGTGAAGCTGATCTTGAGCCGAAAAGGATTCGATTCATCCGCCGGTGGATGTCCCAGCCCGGTATTTCCCGACAACTCCTTTTACGCACTACCTATCCCGGACAAGAAATCACGCATTACCTATCAAGAGCTGAACTATCAGGGTATAAATATCGGTAAGCTCGTTGCAGATTTAACGGGCGATCCCCGACGCATTGCGCATTACGCTCACCTCGATCCTGATCTCATTGATCATGTTTACCCGCGACATACTGACTGGCGACCTCTGCTTGGGCAGTCGGGTAGTGCTCAAGGGCATTTGCGTAAGCAAGAAGTAGGCGTGGGTGACGTCTTCATGTTTTTCGGACTATTCAGACCAGTTGAGAAAAGTGGTGAGAACTGGAGGTTCATTAAGTCGGCACCCGCATTTCATGCCCTGTGGGGCTGGCTCCAGATCGGAGAGATTCGTAAGGTTGACCAATTAGCAGAAAAAGAGTTGGCCTGGGCCCGTTATCACCCTCACTTTCACGGTCAAATTGATGCAAGCAACACACTTTATCTTGCTTCTGAAACCTTGCGCCTGGATGGACTGGATATTGGGTTACCGGGGGCGGGAACATTCAGACAAATGCATGACCAGTATAGGCTGACCGCACCAGGGGTAACTTCCCCAACACATTGGCGCTTGCCCGGTTTTTTCTATCCCAATAGCTCTGGTTTTACATTGAGTTTCCATAGCAACCCGGCTCGCTGGTCCAGGGCTGGAAAGTACTGTCATCTGATGAGCGCTTCCAGAGGTCAGGAGTTCGTTCTTGACGCTTCGGGTTATCCTGAGGCTATCTCCTGGCTTAATGGGCTTTTGCGGCAGTGATCAGCTATTAAGCAGTTTCTCTATTTGGGCACAAGCCTGATAAGGATTTGATGTCCGGAAGACGGACGTTTGATGCCAGTGGATCGATCTGTGTATGAGTAGACGCCCGGTGACGACCATCGATTCGTTGAAGGCGCTGGTTTTCGTGACTTGAGCCACCTTTACAGCTTTGATTCTACCAATGCTACCAGCGCCCCTGGGGTTCGCCGAACGAGGCCAGCACTTTCAATGCATCCAACACAACTCTGGGGCAGACCCGCCCACCGATCGGCATTAATGTTGTCACCGGAGCATTGAGGCAACCGCCGGAGATGAACGGTGCACAGCAAGCAGGTGTTACCCGATTTTGAGACTCGATTAGCCAAGGTTCAAGACGTATGGCGGGATAACCGCAGCCTCAAGCAGGCTACGATTGTTCAGTATCTTTACTGGATACGCCGTTTTCATCGTTACTGCATGGTGGAAGCCCTTAGTCCCGATGAGCAACTGACCCAGGCCGGCGTAAACAATTTTGCTCAGTGGTACGCACGACAACGGCAGGTCGATACGGAGTGTGCTTGCGAGGAAGCACAGTCTGCACTGCGAGCCTGGGCATTTGGACTAAGCGCCTTAGGCGTTGAAGTCCCGCCGTGGCAAACAGGGATGGTTGGTATTTTTCAGCCCGAGCCCCAACTGCAGGCTTTCGCCGAACATTTGCGCCAACACCGTGGTTAGTTACCGAAAGCTGCTTGGTTAAACCTTGAGAGTTGTCAGAAAAAATACTACTTTTTCTGACAATAATGTCAGTGCCGAGGTCTTGAGGCGAATCAAGGAAGGGATGAGCGAGGAGGAATTCGAAAAATGCCTTCTTGACCAGGAGCAAAGAATTGGCCTCGGTATCGACGACCGTAGACCTAGCGCTCAGTGGGGTCTTGTGCGAAAGCCTCGGCAACCCAAACTTTGAAATCCATGTCCTCGAATACCCAGACCCCTTTCTCGACCGGCGCCAGGAACTCGCCACGCAGCCGATTCAACGCATTCTGGATCGTGTGCGTTGCCACATTGGACTCTGTCATCCCCAGCCAGGTGGCAATGAATCGACGGGCCTCCTCATGGTAGGGCCCGGCGATGTCCTGGGCGATGACAGCGAGGATGGCCTGCTCAATAGGCTTGAGCTGGGACCAGGTTTTCTCGTACTCATCCGTATCACTGGTGAATTGCCGGTACCGCTCGGTTGCGGAGGTGATGTCCGTTTCGCCGGAGAGCACCATGCCTTCGATGACGGCTCGAAAGTCCCGTGGAACCCGATTCAGTAGAAGGAAGGCGTTCAAGGCGTTGTTGTAGCTCAGAGTCCGGGCTGTGGCCTGATCAAAAGCATCAAGCATGTGCTTGACAAAGCCCGAGCCCAGCTCTGGCAGGTCGATCTGGGAGGACGAGCGAAACAGCGGTGCCTTTCTGCGATTGAACAGACGATACAGGCCGTCCCGGGAAGATCCGGTATAGACGACATAAAGCTTGTCCCTGTTTTCATCCAGCAGGGTCCGAAGGAAAAACACCAGGGGTTCGAAGGCCCGGTCGGTGGCAAGATGCTGGACTTCATCCAGGCACAGTAGAATTTTCTTTTTTCCGCTGAGTAACGTCTCGAACCGGCTGCGAAGCTGGCTCAAGTCATCCTCTTGTGGCGGGATGTTCTGTCCGGAGACCTCGGCGGAGGCCTTCACTGTCCCGTCAATGCCGACCTCTCCACCTAGCTTAAGAGCCCCGAGGTGGGAGTTAGCCCAGCGCCGGCGTTCCAGCCAGGTCATTTCCCCGATACCCCGTTCAAGGCCTTTTTTGAGACAGGTAACCGGGTTCCTGGGGTTGTCCCAGAAGCTCACATAGATGGGACGGTACCCCTGCTCATGCGCTTCAGGGATAAGGTCAAAGAGGATGAATTCCGTCTTGCCCATGCGCCGGGGCGCAAAGAGCGTCAGAGTGTTGGAGACACCGCTGGCGAAGGTCGACAGAAACTGATCGGTCAGCTCGTGGCGGGGAAAGTGCCAGTCCACATGTGCATTCATAAAGTGTCTCGGCGGCCAATAGTCATGTTTAGTAAACATTATACTATATTAGTAGTATAAAATACTAAAGCATACTAAGGGCACCTTTGGAATAGCGAAGCCGGCCATCTCCTAGGCACGGAGAGGCTCTCCGTGAGGCAGACGTCAGGTTTGAGTGAAGCTTGGTAGACCTTCCAATTGACATCCGGATTTGACTGGCCGATAGTACACGTACGGTGAATTGCCGTACGTGCTAACATTGTTAGTTGTCAGTCAAACAGCAAAAACCGAAAACACTAAAACAGAGGGTTTGGTCGATTGGCCAGCCCGTTGAAAGAGGGATATCGCATGTCAAAGACAAGCGCGCGGCTGGATTTAAGAATTGATCCAGCGATCAAAGAATTGGCGGCGCGCGCTTCAGCTCTGACCG
>NZ_JBSXNZ010000089.1:0-228547 GCF_056857895.1 Marinobacter sp. B-21 | reverse complement strand
GGAGGAAAGCGCAGTTGAGTTGGGATAGAATTGGACATGGGCGAACCTTGTTTAGCTTCTTCCGAAGCGTTATTGGTGTAACTCCCATTATATCAATGGGTTGAGCAAGGTTCGCCTTTTTTTATGAATAATTCGGGCTAGTTGGCGTTGGCTGAAGAGGTCACCGTAAGTTCTCAGCCCATATGGAATGGTCCAAAAGTTTCTTGGGTCATCTGGCAGGCGGGTTTCGGGCCTCCATTCAGGTTTGGCACTCTTCGCAACTGCTTCGGCTTCCTGGGTAGGTGATAAATACAGGCGGCCGCGTTTCCCTTCAACAACGACGGCCATTAAGCGAACGCCTAGCCGGCCTGCTTCACCCTCACCTTTGATATGCGGACCTGATATCGGGGTTCCTGACATCAAACAGGTGAAGTTGGCGCCCCTTGCAGCCTTGGTTCCTTGCTTTGCTTCAACAGGAGGGATTCCTACTTTGATTTCAAACCGATACTGATCACCCTCAATAACCGGCTCTACGTATGCCTCTTTGCCCTTTTTACTGGACAACACGAAGCTGGATGATAGTGGCACTTCTACATGACTGAATGCCGGGTTGGGACTTTTCACGGTTCTGGCCCAAAGCCAGGCAATGACGGTCAGTTCCTCACCTTCATAGGCTTTCAGGTCGGGCCGCTCGGCGGCCATATCTGAAGTGACCTTGATTTTAGGGTACAAATGACCGATGCGCCTAAAGGCCTCGTCGCGCATCCAGTGGCCATAGCGTCGCACGTCTTCGGCAAGGCCTTTAGCACCGGTCCAGTCTTCCATCATGTTCTGCTGCTTTTCACCTTCCGGCAGCGGGCCAACTGGCGCCTGCCCGGCAAACTTAGGCGGAATCTCGATCATCGCTTTGTTGATCATTACCGCCACCGGGTTCAGGTCGCTGGCATAGCTTTCCAGTCCCAACCGCTGGGCTTCCAGCGGAATGGCACCTCCCCCGGCAAAGGGATCGTGGAAGGCTGGCAGCTTGTCTGGATTAAACAGCTCAGCAGCCTGCGGATGATTACGATTAAGGTGGCAGGTTTCACGCCAGCTTTCCCAAATCGCTGCGCGGGCGCGGTTCAGCACCTCTTCGTTGTTGGTATTTTCCCATTTCACCAGATCGCGGATGATCTGGAACAGCTTCTCCCGCTTGATCTCCGCCTCTTTCTTGTTTACCCCATACCCCAGCTCGCGCTGATACCCGGGATCGTTCACTAGCTGGGCAAAGAGTACCGCGCGTGCAGCGGCAAGGGGTCGGCGTGCCCACCAAAGGTGGAGGGTGCTGGGGTGGCCGTGACGAATGGATTTCTCGCGCGCCGCTGCGGTGTTAATGTCATCCAGTGGTAGGGCCACTTCGATGAGTTTTTTGGGCGTTTTAATGCTGATCATGAATATTCCTACTTCCAGGTTGCCGGGCGCTGCAGAGTAACGCCGTCGGCAGTGGTAACGGTCTCAGGCAGCTGGCTAGTCTGTACCTTTTTTCTGCTTATCTGAAAAGCAGTGGTAGCGGCCTGGCTGAGCTGGTTGGAGTTTCTGCCCGGCGGCTGGGCAATCACGATTTTTTTGTTAGGAAAGCGCTCACGTACAAGCTGAACGGGCGTGGTCAGGTCGCTGTCTGCAGAGATGATCAAGGCGGTATCAAAGTTGTCATCGAAGGCGTCGGCGATAAGCTGAACCGCAATATTTACATCGGTCATCTTTTCCTCATAGTCGGGCCAGCTGGCCCCACAGCTCCGACATTGGCGGGTTTTCCTCAAGTAGTGTCCGTGGTGAATCTGCAGGTTGTTGCGCGTGAGCAACGCATCAAGATAGTCGTCTTGCCGCTGTTTATCGGCGTGGTTGTTTCCAACCAGTCTCAGCCGAGCTGTAAAATAGTGGGTGGCTTCCAGCATTTGGCCGGGGATCATGAGTGCCGTTGAGAGCGCCTCAAGATCGAGCCAGTAGTAGCGCTTCCAGCCCTTGTTTTTCAGGCCAAAATACAGGTTGAAGCCGTCGATGTAACTGATAACCCGGCTCATAAAGCGCTCCAGGCTGAGTTGGAAAAGACTTGACAAAGCTGGGTGGGGTAACTAGAGTTTGCCTCGTAAACCCCGCTAGCGAGAGCATCGCTGGCCCGGCGCCACCCTTGAGGTGGCGTTCTTCTTTCTATACCCCCCAAACGAAAGATTCCCAGAATCACTGGCTCGCCCCTTTTTCGGCCTTGCCGAGCAGATACTTCAGTTCATAATTCACAGACGGCACCCCGAAATCTGGCTCGGTCGTAAATGGATTCTTTACGTAGTAAGGGCCTTCGTAATCGTCCCCATCAACCAGCACAATGGCCAGCCAGAATTTGTCTGCCTGGTTGAGGGCATAGAGAATCTCGTTGCGACTCACTGTGATCACTTCCTGGCCCTTCGCTCGGCCTTTTACTTCGATGTGCCGGTCTTGCGGCAATGAGCCATCGGGTAGGGTGGCGGGGCGAGCCGTGATGTCCCAGCCGCATTTCTCCGCAGATACGTCTTTGGTGGCGTGACCAAGGGATTCCTCATGCCGAATGACAGCCTGCATGGCAACTTGCTCAATACGAGCGCGGGCCTGGGCATCAACCGTGACTGTGGTTTCGCCCTTGCGCATAGCTAACAGCCCTTGGGGTATGACGAGCGCACCGCCGATAACGACTGGTGTACTGGAAACAACACTTTTCATGGCTTCCAGCTCTCGCTTTCGCTGGGCAAGGCGTTCGGTAAGTTCATCCACTCGGCGGCGAGCCATTTCGGGCTGCATGCGGGGCTGCTTGCCGGCGGCTACATCATCACTGAGCTTGATGTAGCGATCTGACCAGTAGTTGATTTCCTTAACCAGTCTCTCGTTAACAGCGGCCATAACCTTGTCTGCTTGTCGCTCACGGCGAGTTTTTACTTCCTGATAGTGCTCCGGAACCAGCTTTTGAGATGCATGGTGCAGGGCCAGCGCTTCAAGGTTATCCGTTATCCAAGGGGCATTGAGAATGTCCTGGATCAGTTTGTGGTCGTAGTTATCGATTGGCTGAAGATCCAGGTGTGGCGCCCAGCCTGCATGGTGGGTACCGCCCTTCTCGTCAATTTCAACGAACTGCAAGCGGCGGGATGCAATGACAGGTTTCCCACCGCTACTTTGATGTTCACCCTCGCGGATGCTGTGGTCCACCATAAACAGGACTTTCGGTTCGATCCCGTCGTCATTGGGATCTACCAGCACGGCACCCTGTTTCAGTTTGCTTCGATGGGCGGACAGAACCAAGTCTGTAGTAGCAGCCATTAGCGGGTGGTTGGGGTGAATCAGGTCAGCCATTGGTTTGCCAGACATACGGATCAGCTGCTTTTCAAAGCAGATGCGCTCGTACTTTTTGAGTACGGGTGTGCGGCTTTCCCCGATAATCCTGTCTCGCTCGCGGATGGCTGCGGGCACATGACGTACTTCATAGCGCCCCGACTCTCGTTGGCGCATCTCACCACTTAACGTCTGGAACGCTTCGGTGAAGAAGGCTCGGATGAAGTAGGGCTGGAGCTTGCGCGCCTCAGCCTTTTCCATTTCTTCTTTCACCGCGTAGAGATCCTGCAAGGACATGTGCTGCTCGACCAGCGCATTGCGTTTGAGGATTTCCTTGAGGTGTTCGGTATCCAAGGCACCATCAATGACCTGATTGAGCTTGGCTTTAACCTCGGCGGACTCGCCGTAGCGAATGGCCTCGACCAATAGATCCTTGAGGGACTGGTTCTCGAAGGCTTCGCCAAGAATGTCGAATACCTTGCCACCCAACGCCTGTTTCTCGACCTCCAGTTTGTCGAAGAGCTTTTTGAAAACCTCGCCTTCACGGGTTTCGTTGGCCACCAGGTTCCAAAGATGGCAGACCTCAGTTTGTCCGATTCGGTGAATACGACCAAAGCGCTGTTCCAAGCGGTTGGGGTTCCAGGGAAGGTCGTAGTTGACCATGAGGTTCGCGTTTTGCAGGTTAACGCCCTCCCCTGCGGCATCGGTAGCTACCAACACCAACACCTCGGGGTTATTACGGAACTCTTCCTGGGCCTTGCGGCGGTCATCCCGGTTGGTTCCGCCGTGAATGGTGATCACGGCACCAGGGTCTCCCAGCATGCCGGAGATGCGGTGCACCAAGTAGTTCAGGGTGTCTTTATGCTCGGTGAAGATAATGAGCTTGCGGCGACTGTCACTGGAGGTGTACATCTCGGGACGGTCTTGCAACAGGTGGGAGAGCTCTTCCCATTTCTTGTCGTTGCCAGACTGCACTACCGTCCTTGCCTGATATTCCAGGTCCTTGAGGATCACGATTTCAGCTTCCAGCTCTGGAATGGTCTCGGCAGCTGTGGCCTGATCTACGACCTGCTCAGAGAGGATTTCGTATTCTTCTGCGCTGAGTTCATCGTCTTCCAGTTCGTCGATGTTGTCCGGAATGTCGAGCTTCTTGGTGACCTGGTACTCTCCAAGAGTCTCAGCAATGCCGTTGTTTTTGGCCTGTGAAGCCGACTGGCCCCGGGCAACGAGCTTCATCTCTTCCAGCCGGGATTCCAAACGTTTGCGCCGGCGCTTAAGGGACTGGTAAATGGCTTCAGGGCTGGAGGCCAGCCGACGTTGGAGCTGGGTGAGAGCGAAGCCTACGGTGCCTCTGCGTTTACCATCCAGACTATCCGCCCGGTTCATTTCGTTGCGGACGTAGTCGGTGACCTGTGCGTAGAGCTCTGCCTCAGCATCAGACAGCTGATAGTTGGCAGAATAGGCACGACGTTCCGGGAACAGGGGGGTGCCATCAAACTTGAGCAGCTCTTCCTTGACCATGCGGCGCATCATGTCTGAGACGTCAACTTTGTGTGCACCTTCGCGGAATTTGCCGTAGAAGCGGTCGCCATCCAGCAGCGAGAGCCAAATCTGGAAGTCTTCTTCCTTGCCGTTGTGAGGGGTGGCTGTCATTAGCAGGAAATGGCGGGTGATCGAGCCCAGAAGCTCTCCAAGCTGGAAGCGCTTGGTTTTATTGACCTTGCTGCCATAGTAGTTGGCCGAGAGCTTGTGGGCTTCGTCTACGATGATCAGATCCCACTCAGTGTTCTTGAGCTTCTCCTGGAAGTCTTCGTTGCGGGATAGCTGGTCAAGGCGACAGATAAGCAGGTCAGCTTCGTCGAAGTAGTTGCCAGAGGCGCACTGTTCCTGCTTTTCGCGGCTGAAGATCTCGAACTGAACGCCGAACTTCTCCAGCATTTCGTCTTGCCACTGTTCGGTTAGCCCACCCGGGGAGACTATCAGCACCCGCTTGGCATCAGCTCTCATTAGCAGCTCGCGAATGAGCAGGCCCGCCATGATGGTCTTGCCTGCCCCCGGGTCATCGGCCAACACGAACCGCAGAGGCTGGCGGGGGAGCATTGACTCGTAGACTGCTGAGATCTGGTGTGGCAATGGTTCTACATTGGATGTGTGAACCGCCATCATGGGGTCGAATAGGGCTGCCTGGGTTATTCGGTAGGCTTCCAGGCCGAGCTTAAAGTCTGCCCCGGGCGCATCAAATGCCCAAGGGCGACCAGCCTCTGCCATCTCCAGGCGGGCTTCATCGGAACGGAACAGCATTTGCTCGTTGAGGCGGCCCTGGCTGTCTTTGTAGTAGATGGTCAGAGCATGCTCGCCAACAGGCTCCGTTTGCACGATGCGGACGATCTCTTCGCCCTGGATGCCTCGGATTTGGGCGTCTTTCTTGATGTCTTCCAGTTTGATCATTCAATGTCTCCCCAGTCCCTGGTAGTTTTGCCGGTAGTTCTTCTCTCTCTACTTGCCGGTAGGTTAGTCGCAGATGAGTCATAGCCAGGGGCCAGATTCAGGTTTTCCACACCGTACAATGTTGGTTGATTGCTCAGCCAAAGATGATATTCAGGTCCTTCTAAACTATGTTCTGCCGAGCAATCTACATTCCACCGGCGCAAAACATACCCTGCAACGGCAGCACGAACCTGAACGTTTAGTTGTCCACCCTGCATACCATACTCGTATTCAATCGTTTCCGGGTGCGTCAGTTTTGGGTGGGGAACCAGATGCATGTCCACTATTCGATTCCACTGGATATCAGCGTCTTTCGTCTCCTTGGATCCGAAGTTTGTATCTACCAGTGGGCAGACATCGCTGATTCGGTTGATAACAAAGTCGCTGAATTTGTCACGGAAGCGATCATAAGCGCGAACGTGCCACCTCAAACCATTGTCCACAAGCGCATGAGGAATAATCTCCCGCTGGGTTACTCCGCTACTAAGAGACCGATAGTCAATCTGTAGTGGGATTCTGTGATAAATCGCTCGACTGACGGCAGAAATCTTATCCAGGTGTGGCAGGTTAAGCTGGGTCGGTGTGTCAGTTGGGATTAGAGCCTGATGAGTCCCAAGGTAGTCATCACCCAGACCTTGGCTCAGTGCCGACAATGCCTGGCTTTGTGAACAGGAAAACAACGGAGAGAATTTAGTGGCGGCGGTATAGACCTTAGCCTTCGTATCATATTCGAGATTTCCAGGAGCTACTTCTTTGTAAAGCGATAGATCTCGCGTTGCAGCCGCCGCTTTAATTCCAAACCGATTGACGAGATCAGCGCGGGAAACTTCGCCCAAAAATCTGAGCTTGAAGTCTATGTGAAAAAGCCGCTCTCTTTGAGCCTGGCTGATGTCTTCCAGTCCATCTCGGGGCATTTTTCTTCCGTCTAGGAGTCAATTTGTACCCTTATGGGCAGGACCTCATTGTGCCATATCCGACTTATTTTGGAACTGGGTGGTCATCAAAAAGAGGCGCATTGCTGTAAGGACCACGTAAGGGCATCTAGCCGAGGATCGCCTTGCGGCACTGCTGAAAATCTAAAGAGCGCAGAATCGATCTCGCATCCTCATAGGTATGAGGAAATCTCAATGATCACCCCCCTCGCTTTCAAGGTCTGGTAGCATTCTTCCGAATCATCATCCCTTATCAAACGCAGATCATCTTCCAGATAGACCGGGGCTGATTTCTCCTTTGTTCGCGAACGAACCTTCGGTGATGGTGCGGCCGGCTTTCTCTCTTCCAGGTGTTTTATATGAGCCACCAACTCAAATAAATCATCATTTGGACACTCCGACAGAGCTTGGTCTGCAACAGTAGGAGCGATGTCCTCTCCGATACCCATCTGGACCAATATTGTAACCAGGCTATCCCGCTTGGAGCCTTTAGCTTCAGCGGGGCTTTCCTGATCAAATGACTCAAGATGAGCTGCAGACTGCAACGAGCTTTGAGCCCGGAGAGACTCTCGGGGAACATCGAGATCGGCATACTGGAGAATCGTTGCCTCAAGACCACTCCGCAAAGCGGCAATCATTGGATGAATCATGGCAAGCTCTTCTTGATAGACCTTGTTTACAAGAGTCCGATCAATCACTTCCCTGCCAGCGACGACAGCTCGCGCCTGGCTGAGGTAAAAAAGAGCAACAGCGATGTGCGCAATTCCTTGCGTATACTCCCAGAACAAATCCATTATTTCCTGGCTCAGGGGAGTGGGGCTTTCAAACCACTGAAGCTTCCATAACCGTTTGAAAAATCGCTCCCACTCTCCATCAGCCCCCTCATTCTCAGCCCGTGCAAACCGTCCCCAGTCCAAACTACCAAATTGCGCTGCTCGCCTTGCCGATCTCATGGTTGGCTGGAAAAGCTCCAAAGCCTTTGGCGTTCCGATGAAAAGAACCGGAACCTTGATGACGTTAGTCAGCGTCACGAAGAAATTTAGCATCTTTACCGCCCCGCCAAATCGGGACTTCTCCAAGTGCTGAATTTCATCAATGGCAAGAACACCAACTGAATGTAATGCTGATACTCGGGCGATATCCCCAAGCATGGACTCCGCCGAAGACCGGCTTTTTACGTAGAGCGCCTGGTAATCCGTACCCAGCGCATCATCGACAGCCCGGAAAAAATTGGTACATAGACTCTTGACCGAGCCATCATGAGGGCACTCCACCTTCAGCCAGACCAATTGGGCATGCTGGTATTCTGGATGATAAATCGCTTGCGGGTAGGTTTTCAGGATTGCTTCTACAGCCGTGGATTTGCCGGTGCCGGAACACCCGATAACGGAACTCACGAGGGCCTCATTTCCGGCATTTCGAACGATCGCATTAAAATCGGTATGGCCAACGTCGTCCAGGTTGCGTTGATAGTCCGGAGTCGCAATATTTCGGCTAAGGTAGCCGCGACGAATCATGCCGGAAATCATCTGCTCTAATTGGAGATGGGATTTCGTTGGGTACAGGAATTGATCCAGAATCCTCATCATGGCGTGGCGACGAATGTGGGCTGGCAATGCCTTTTCAGCCTCGTCGACTTTTGGGAAACGAGCCAGCATCCTCGCTGTATCCTGCGGCGAATTAATGGGTGGCAGGGCATTGATTAAGGGCTGTCCTTCGTATTCCCGGATTTCTGCTTCCCGATATTGTGCCAGTGGCAGTTTAATCATCGTCGTCCTCCAAGAAGGCATCCATATCCGGGTAATCGAGACTGTCGTTTGATTGGATCTTATTAGAGCGGAACGGCACTACATCCGCCGGACGGTCACGCTTTGAACGTTTCTTGGATTTGATTCCGCTGCGATTTCGCTCAACCTCTTTTTCTGTGGCTCGGTTCTGCCGTATGCCCCGAAGTCGCTCAGAGTCAGTAAGGGACGGTTCACTGGTTTTCTGCCGCTTCTTCGCGTTCGAAACGATCGCCTCAACCGCGGATAAGGCATCCGGCTTCTGATAATCCTCCTCTTGTTTGGCTGTGGCTTTGGTGCGATTCATCTCTTTCAGTATTCCTGCGGCCTCCACGAAGCTCATGCCTTTATATCGCCTACTTCGGTCCGAAAGCTCGCATACCCAGTAGCTTTCGAATTTGGAATCAGGTCTCAGATAAACAGTGTCAGTCCGTCTCGGGTCAAAAGCGATTTCTACTCTTGAAGGGCGGTTCGGGCGAATGCGATCAAACCAGCCTTGCGCCAGCGCCTCCTGACAGGTGTACACAATTCCTTTGAAGGTGATGCCAACCTGTGACACCGTTCCACTCTCATAGGGCAGGAGATTAATGCGGGCCAAGTCTTCATCACAGGAGCGAAGCTGGCCGGTACGGTTTTGAATTCCCCAGTTCCATAGTTCACGCGGCACTGCGGGCAAGTCCGTTGGCATATCAGGTGCGAAATCATAACCTTCAACAACATGCTGGGTGTTGTAGATGATGACGAGGTTAATCAACATTTTTGTGAACTCAGAGAGGTTAAGTACAGCATCCAGCTCGAAGCGTTTTCCGGTACGCTTTTTCCCATTCACTGGCTCGACTACCCCGCCAACATAGGGCCGAAACTTACTCTGAATAGTGTTGAAAAATCGCTCACAGATCGCTTTGTCATCACCGCGATAGGCGCGTGAATTGCTCAATTGAATGTTGAATCTGTTAACCAGCACATCCGCTTGTTTGTAAAGAAGCTCACCGCGGTCAGCCATGATAGACGCGGGAAGGCCGAAACTTGGCCAGTCTTCTTTACCGATAGCTATCCCATAACCTCGACAATACGTTGTTTTATCGCTGAAAGCGTTACTAAGAGCTAACATTGCTGCAACCCATGAGGGATTCTCAAGACCCACATACATTCCAACAACCATACGGCTGAATACATCTTTAACGAAATACAAAACCGGACGGCCAATGATGAGAGCAGGATCGTCTTCTGCTACTAAATAGAGATCCGCAATGGTCGCGTCTATTTCATACCGGGCTCCCGGGCCGAAGTTGAGATTGCCTGAAGTGCTGGTCAAAGCCCGTTTATCTTTTTGATAAATGCGGCTTGGAGTCCGTGTCCTTACCACATCAGACTTCCGGTAATTCGTTTCATAGAAGTACCGGAATTGTCTCATCGTGGGCATACTTTTCTGTGTTGCCGAGGGATAGCGCGCTTTAAAAAGACCGACTGCCTTGTCTTTTGCGGCAGTCAAAGGAACCTTCTCACTGGTTAGATAAAAACCATCGAGTGCCATCCGAAACAGTTCAGCAATTTCCTCTGTGACTGGCACTCCCACTCCGGGCGTAACTGAACGTTTTGGACCAACCTTTTGCTCCACCTCACGTCTGGGACGCCCTTTGGCCCCGCATTTGTGGTAATCGGGTACCAGGGCATTCGGAGCCATTCCCCTTTGCCAATATCGACGAAGTTGTCTAGTGATATATAACCTTGGCTTATCGGTGGATTTAAGGAGTTCTTTTATCAGCCGATTGCGTTCGTTTTTAACCAAAAGTGATTGATAGTGTTCCAACAATGGACTGATCGTGGCCCAGGCTTCATCACGTCTTTGGGCGCCGATGCTGCCATCCTCGACACTCGGCATCGGATAAGGGTCGGAAATGGAGTCATACCCAACCGAACGTAGCTCGTCTTCTGACATTGGGAAAGGCCAGGCCTTGTCACTGTCGACGTCGATTAGCATCAAATCTGAGAGGTGCTCAAGAACCACACGATATCGCTTGCCTGTCGAGGGATCCTGGAATACTTGATTAAGAAGCATTGTTCACCTCGCTGGCGAACTCTGGCTTTCGTAGAGTCAGGTCTCCGAATTTCCAGCTGTGAAATGCGTTGTTCAGAGGAGCCTTTATGAAACGGTGAGCTACAGCGTATCGAAAGATACTCAAATGGAATCCGCGATCGACGTTATATTGGTCATCAAGCTTCGCACAAAGCCGTGTGATCTTGGTTTGTGGATGCGACTGAAGCCGATGGAAAAGATCCTGCACATCTGAATAATCCACCTCTTGATGTGCCGCCATATCCGGGGATAGATAGGGCTGGATCCACAAAAGGTTTTCTCGCATCCCATCTGTGACTTCTCTCTCTGTGAAAATCTTCCATTCCACATCACGAGTTTCCCAGTAGGTTTTTTCAATCTGGAGCTTCTCCATCACTCTCAGCTTGGATAGCTCCGACGACGATTTCACTGCAATCGCCAACCGATGGCCCGACGAGAAGTCGACTAATAGATCCGTTGAAACCACCGTTAAACTGCCATGCATCTGGGGATGACGGATTCCCAGTCGAGCACAAATGTCGAGGGTATCGTCTATTGGCAGGGGGTATTGTTCACGGATATCGGTCGTTTGCTCGAACTGATCGAATACGAGGAACGCTAGTAGTTCTATACCGGACAGCAGATGATGAATCCGTCCTACCGAGGCACTGCGGATTCTTACGCTCTCACCTGAACTGCTGAGTTCATGAACCTTGATGAAAGGTTCATAGTCTTTGCCTGATCCCAATCCACGAGTTTTCAACAATTTCTCGTGTTTTGGATCAAGCGGTTTGTTGGCATCTGTCATGAAAAAAGCCCCCTGCTATGTTGAGAATAGCAGGGGGCTTTTTTTGATCAAACTTTAATGTAAATTATCAAACATTAATGTTATTTTTCAAACTTTAATGTCCTCTGACACTCCTCTTGCCTGACCAATGGCGGTTTATTCTACCGTCACACTTTTGGCCAGATTTCGAGGCTGGTCCACATCCGTGCCCTTGAGCACCGCCACATGATAGGACAGCAGCTGCAGCGGAACCGTATAAACGATCGGGGCAGTAATCGGATGCACTGAAGGAAGCTGCATCACATGGATGCCCTCTTCCGGCTTCACGTCCGCCTTTTTATCGGCAAACACGAATAACTCACCACCCCGGGCGCGGACTTCTTCCAGGTTGGATTTGAGCTTTTCCACCAGGTCGTTGTTCGGCGCTACGGTGACGACCGGCATCTCACTGTCTACCAGAGCCAGGGGGCCATGCTTGAGCTCACCGGCCGGGTAGGCCTCGGCGTGGATGTAGGAAATTTCCTTCAGCTTCAGGGCACCTTCCAGGGCAACCGGGAACTGGGAACCACGACCCAGGAAAAGGCTGTGGTGTTTGTCCATAAACGCCTTGGACATCTCGGCAATCTCGCCATCCAGGGCCAGCACATCACTCACCTGGCCGGGCAGCAGGTGGATCGCCTCCACGATCTCTGTCTCCTGGTCTTCAGGCAGGCCGTTGTGGCGGGCCAGTGCCAGGGTAAAGATCAGCAATGCCGTCAGCTGGGTGGTGAAGGCCTTGGTGGAGGCAACGCCGATTTCCGGCCCGGCCTGGGTCATGATCACCAGGTCCGATTCCCGCACCAGGGAACTGCCGGGTACGTTGCAGATCGCCAGGGCGGCACGGAAACCGGCTTTCTTGGCCTGACGCAGGGCGGCCAGGGTGTCGGCGGTCTCACCGGACTGGGAAATGCACAGGAACAGGGTGTCCTGCTGGATCACATGCTTGCGGTAGCGGAACTCGGAAGCCACCTCTACAGAGCAGGGCACGCCGGCCAACTCCTCAATCCAGTAGCGGGCCACCATTCCGGCGTGGTAGCTGGTGCCGCAGGCAATGATCTGGACATGACGAACGTTTTCGAGCAGATTCGCCGCATCGGTACCCAGGGCCTGTTCCAGTACCCGGGTGTTGGTTACCCGGCCTTCCATGGTGGCCTTGATGACCCTGGGCTGCTCGTAGATTTCCTTGAGCATGAAGTGGCGGTATTCGCCCTTGTCGGCGGAATCGGCGCCGTGCTCGAATCGGGTAATCTCCCGCTCCACGCTCTGCCCGTCCCGATCAAGGATGGCAATACCATCCTTGCGGATATCAGCAATGTCCCCCTCTTCGAGGAACATGAACCGGTCGGTGACCGGCAGCAGAGCCAGCTGATCGGAGGCAATAAAGTTCTCGCCGATACCGACACCGATCACCAGGGGACTGCCTTCGCGGCATACCACGAGATGATCAGGCTCATCCCCGTGGACCACTGCCAGGGCATAGGCGCCGCGGAGGCGAGCGATGGCCGCCCGGACCGAGTCCTGGAGGTTACCCAGGGAACGGTAGTTCTTTTCGATCAGGTGCGCGATCACTTCGGTATCGGTTTGCGAGGTGAACTCAAAACCCTCGGCACGCAGCTCTTCGCGAAGTTCCTGATAGTTCTCGATAATGCCGTTATGGACGATGGCCAGGCGGTCACCCGACATGTGCGGGTGGGCATTGAGCTGGGACGGCTCGCCATGGGTGGCCCAGCGGGTGTGGGCAATGCCCAGATGGCCCGCGAGGGGGTTGGCTTTCATGGCGTCTGCCAGTGAGGCGACCTTGCCCACTTCCCGAGCGCGCTGGACGCCGTGGTCACCACCGATCACGGCCATACCGGCGGAGTCGTATCCCCGGTATTCCAGGCGGCGCAGACCCTCAAGAAGGATGCCCTGAACGTCCCGTTCCGAAACCGCGCCTACAATTCCACACATACTGTTCTACCTGTCTGTTGATCGTTTGAGTCAGTGTTTCTTCGGCTTTTCCCAGCCGGAGATATTCCGCTGGCGGCCACGGGCCACGGCCAGTTCGCTGTCCGCCACATCCCGGGTAATGGTGGACCCGGCTCCGATGGTGGCGTCTGCCGCGACCGTCACCGGCGCTACCAGGGAGGTATTGGAACCCACAAAAACGCCGTCACCGATCACGGTCCGGTACTTGTTCACACCATCATAATTACAGGTGATGGTTCCTGCACCCACATTCACATTACGGCCCAGTGAGGCATCGCCCACGTAGCTCAAGTGGTTGATCTTGCTGCCCTCGCCGACCACGGCCTTTTTGGTTTCAACGAAATTTCCCACCTTGGTGTTGGCGGCCAGTTCAGTGCCGGGACGAATACGGGCAAATGGCCCGACCTGGGCGTTGGCACCGATCGTAGCACCTTCAATCACGCTGTTGGCCCTGATTTCAGCGCCCTCAGCGATGGTGGCATCCTTGATCACACAGCCGGGCCCGATCGACACGTTGCTGCCCAATGTGACCCTGCCCTCAAAAACCACATTCACATCAATCCACAGATCGTTGCCGATGGTCAGCTCTCCGCGCACATCAACCCGCGCCGGATCAGCCAAAGTGGCGCCTTCGGCCATCAACCGGTCTGCCTCCCTACGCTGGAACCAGCGCTCGAGTTCAGCCAGCTGAAGGCGGTTGTTGACGCCCTGTACCTCGTAGGGGTCCTTGGGCTGGGAAACCGAAACGTTCAGGCCCTGCTCCACCGCCATGGCAATAATATCGGTCAGGTAGTACTCGCCCTGGGCATTGCTGTTGGACAGCGCCGGCAGCCAGGTTTTCAGATGCTTCGCCGAAACCGCAAGAATGCCTGTGTTGACCTCGCGGATCTGTTGCTGTTCCGGCGAAGCGTCTTTCTGCTCCACGATGGACTGCACCGCGCCATTGGCATCGCGGACAATGCGGCCGTAACCGTGGGGATTGTCCATGGTCACCGTCAGAAGCCCAAGGGTGTTGTCATCCAGGGTGCCAACCAGTGCGTCCAGGGTATCGTGACGGGTAAGCGGGACATCGCCATAAAGCACCAGAACCCTGGCCTCGTCCGGAAGATCGGGCAGGGCCTGGGCAACGGCGTGGCCGGTACCCAGCTGCTCACTCTGGGTCACCCAGTTCACCGAGGCCCCGGTGGTGGTTTCCCTAACCCTGTCGGCACCATGCCCGATCACAGTGTGAATCTTTTCGGCGCCCAGCTGTTTGGCCGTGGCAATCACATGATGAAGCATGGGGCGACCGGCCACCGGGTGGAGAACCTTGGGCAGGGCGGATTTCATTCTGGAACCCTGGCCAGCGGCCAGAATGACAACGTGTAACGGGCTCATGGAATGGTCAGGCTCCCGGTGTATGGAATGTCTTGAATCGGAAAATAAAAAAACCGCACCCCTCGGGACCGGAGGCCCAACGCCGGGCGTTGGTCTTCCAGCCGCTCAGGATGCGGCTTCGGTGTTCGGCACACCCGAAACAGAAATGCTTAGCGCATTTTGTTACGCAGCTGCTGGATGGTGCGAAGCTGGGCAACAGCCTCGGCCAGCTCTGCAGCGGCACGGGAGTACTCGAATTCACCGGTCTTGTTGGCAAGTGCTTTCTCGGCTTCTTTCTGAGCCTCAAGTGCGGCTGCTTCGTCCACATCCTTTGCACGAACCGCAGTATCCGCCAACAAAGTGACCAGATTGGGCTGGACCTCCAGATATCCGCCGGACACGTAAAGAATCTCTTCTTCACCGCCCTGCTTGATGATCCGAATGGGACCCGGCTTCAGCTCGGTCAGCAGCGGGGTGTGACCCGGGGCAATACCCAGGTCACCTTCAGAGCCCGCAGCGATCAGCATTTCAACCAATCCGGAATAGATCTTTGTTTCGGCACTTACCACATCACAATGCACGGTCATACCCATGTCAGTTGCCTCTTTGATCGATCCGGAAACAAGTGCTTCGGCTCAGATTAACTCTTTGCCTTGCTCTTCATTTCCTTCGCTTTCTCGACCGCTTCCTCAATAGTACCAACCATGTAGAACGCCTGCTCGGGCAATTCGTCATAGTCGCCATTCAGGATGCCCTTAAAGCTGCTGATGGTTTCCTTGAGGGAAACGTACTTACCAGGCGAACCGGTGAAAACTTCAGCAACGTGGAACGGCTGGGACAGAAAACGCTCGATCTTACGGGCACGGGCAACGGTCAGCTTGTCTTCTTCTGACAGTTCGTCCATACCCAGGATGGCGATGATGTCTTTCAGCTCCTTGTAGCGCTGCAGGTTTGTCTGCACGCCACGGGCCACTTCGTAATGCTCCTGGCCGATCACCAGCGGATCCAGCTGACGGGAGGTGGAATCCAGGGGATCGATCGCCGGGTAGATACCCTTTGAAGCGATGTCACGGCTCAGTACCACGGTCGCATCGAGGTGCGAGAAGGTGGTCGCAGGCGACGGGTCCGTCAGGTCATCCGCCGGTACGTAGACCGCCTGGATAGAGGTGATAGAGCCGTTCTTGGTGGAGGTAATCCGTTCCTGCAGCTCACCCATTTCCTGGGCCAGCGTCGGCTGATAACCTACCGCGGAAGGCATACGGCCCAGCAGTGCCGATACCTCGGTACCGGCCAGGGTGTAACGGTAGATGTTGTCAACGAACAACAGTACGTCACGACCTTCGTCACGGAACTTCTCAGCGATGGTCAGACCGGTCAGGGCCACACGCAGACGGTTTCCGGGAGGCTCGTTCATCTGACCGTAGACCATGGCAACCTTGTCGAGAACGTTAGACTCCTTCATTTCATAATAGAAGTCGTTACCTTCCCGGGTCCGCTCACCCACACCCGCGAATACGGAGAGACCGGAGTGCTCTTTCGCGATGTTGTTGATCAGCTCCATCATGTTTACGGTTTTACCAACACCGGCACCACCGAACAGGCCAACCTTACCAC
Organism: Marinobacter sp. B-21; assembly: GCF_056857895.1. NCBI lineage: Bacteria > Pseudomonadati > Pseudomonadota > Gammaproteobacteria > Pseudomonadales > Marinobacteraceae > Marinobacter > Marinobacter sp. B-21. The sequence goes on along the minus strand of NZ_JBSXNZ010000089.1, from coordinate 212,215 downwards.
CCTTGGCGAACGGGCAGATCAGATCGATAACCTTGATACCGGTTTCCAGCAGGTCAGCCGAAGCGGCCTGGTCTGCATAGCTCGGTGCCTTGCGGTGAATGGCCCAGCGTTCGTCTTCGCCGATCTCGCCGGCTTCGTCAATGGGACGACCCAGAACATCCATAATACGACCAAGGGTCTTGGTACCGACCGGTACCGAGATTGCCTTACCGGTGTTTTCTGCTTTCAGGCCACGCTTCAGGCCTTCGGTGCTGCCCATGGCGATGGTACGTACAATGCCGTCACCCAGCTGCTGCTGGACTTCCAGAGTTGTTTCGCCACCTTCAAGCAGCAGTGCGTCATATACTTTGGGTACGGAGTCACGTGGGAATTCCACGTCGATAACCGCGCCAATGATCTGAACGATTTGTCCGCTACTCATGCTCGGTTCCTCGTTATCTTGATAGTCAATAAAACCAGTTGGATTGTGGGCCGGATCAGACCGAAGCGGCGCCGCTCACAATCTCCGATATCTCTTGGGTAATGGCTGCCTGACGCGCCTTGTTATAAGCCAGCTGAAGTTCGTCGATAATGCTACCGGCGTTATCAGTTGCGCTCTTCATGGCGATCATCCGGGCTGCCTGTTCACATGCCAGATTTTCTACCACACCCTGGTACACCTGGGATTCAATAAAACGTGGCAGAAGGCCATCGAGGATCTGCCTGGCATCGGGCTCGTAGAGATAATCCCACTGGTTCTTGATCTCTTCTTCGTCTTCGCTCGGAGGCAGGGGCAGAAGCTGCTGTACCTTCGGGCTTTGGGTCATGGTGTTGACGAATTCGTTGCTCACCACGTACAGGCGATCAATCTTGCCCTCGGAGAACGAATCCAGCATGACCTTGACGTTGCCGATGAGTTTTTCAGAGCTCGGGCTGTCACCCAGGTGGGTCAATGCCGCAATGACATTACCGCCATAGCTCCGGAAAAAGGAAGCCCCTTTCTGCCCGATGGCGCACAGATCGGTTTCCACTCCTTTTTCTTTCCACGCTTTCATTTCACGGACAAGCGCTTTGAACAGGTTGATGTTCAGACCACCGCAGAGGCCACGATCAGTTGACACCACGATATAGCCCACGCGCTTAACGTCGCGCTCGAGCATGAACGGGTGCTTGTACTGAGCGTTCGCCTTGGCAATGTGCCCGATCACCTGACGCATCTTGTCGGCATACGGGCGAGTCGCCTGCATGCGTTCCTGAGCCTTGCGCATCTTACTCGCAGCCACCATTTCCATGGCGCTGGTGATTTTCTGCGTGCTCTTGATGCTTGAAATCTGGTTACGTATTTCTTTGCCGACGGCCATAACTCACTGCCTTCTCAAGTTAGACACTCGTTGCTATGAAAAGCGGCCCGCGACACACGCCGCAGGCCCGTTTTCTTACCAGCTCTGAGTGGTCTTGAATTTCTCAAGTGCAGCTTTGAGGCCGGCAGCGATTTCGTCGTTGTAATCGCCTTTCTCGTTGATCTTGTCGAGGAGGTCTTTCTGCTCGGAGCGCATCCAGTCGAGCATCTGCGCTTCAAACTTCACTACCTTGTCGACATCAACGTCGTCCAGGAAGCCTTCGTTGGCTGCAAACAGAACCGTACCCATTTCAGCCACGGACATCGGGCTGTACTGGTTCTGTTTCATGAGTTCCGTTACCCGCTGACCGTGCTCAAGCTGCTGCCGTGTTGCTTCGTCAAGATCGGAAGCAAACTGGGCGAAAGCGGCCAGTTCACGGTACTGGGCCAGGGCCAGACGGATGTTACCGCCAAGCTTCTTCATGATCTTGGTCTGGGCGGAACCACCTACCCGGGATACGGAGATACCGGCGTTCATCGCCGGACGGATACCGGAGTTGAACAGGTTGGTTTCCAGGAAGATCTGGCCGTCGGTAATGGAGATTACGTTGGTCGGTACGAACGCGGAAACGTCACCGGCCTGGGTTTCGATGATCGGCAGAGCGGTCAGGGAACCGGTTTTGCCTTTCACTTCACCGTTGGTCAGTTGCTCAACGTAATCCGCGTTAACACGGGACGCACGCTCCAGCAGACGCGAGTGCAGGTAGAATACGTCACCCGGGTAGGCTTCACGGCCTGGCGGACGACGCAGCAGCAGGGAAATCTGGCGATAAGCCACGGCCTGCTTGGACAGATCATCATAGATGATCAGGGCGTCTTCGCCACGGTCACGGAAGTATTCACCCATGGACGTACCGGAGTACGGAGCCAGGAACTGCATCGCTGCAGGATCCGCGGCGCCGGCGGCAACCACGATGGTGTGGTCCATGGCACCGTGCTCTTCCAGCTTGCGCACAACCGCGGCGATGGAAGACTGCTTCTGGCCAACGGCAACGTAGATACACTTGATGCCGGTGTCTTTCTGGTTGATGATCGCGTCGATGGCCACCGCGGTCTTACCGATCTGGCGGTCACCGATGATCAGCTCACGCTGGCCGCGGCCGATCGGCACCATGGTGTCGATTGCTTTCAGACCGGTCTGGACCGGCTCGTCAACGGACTGACGTGCGATAACGCCCGGTGCCACCTTTTCAACCGGAGAGGTCAGGTCGGTACCGAGGTCGCCCTTGCCGTCAATCGGGTTACCCAGAGAGTCGACAACGCGGCCCATCAGTTCCGGACCAACCGGTACTTCCAGGATGCGGCCGGTGCAACGAACTTTCTGGCCTTCGGCCAGATCTTCGTAGTCGCCCAGCACAACCGCACCAACGGAATCACGCTCCAGGTTCAGAGCCATACCGAAGGTGCCGTTGGCAAATTCAATCATCTCACCGTACATAACGTCGGCAAGACCGTGGATCAGCACGATACCGTCGGAAACCGACAGGATCGTACCTTCGTTCTTTGCTTCGGAAGAGATGTCGAGTTTCTCGATTCTCTTCTTGATGATGTCACTGATCTCGGATGGATTCAGTTGCTGCATGCCAATATCCTCAAACCTTGTGCTGAAATCAGGAGCCCAGAGCGTCGGCCAGCTTGGTCAGCTTTCCGCGTACAGAAGCGTCAATGACCAGATCACCGGTGCGAATAATCACGCCGCCAATCAGAGACTTGTCCAGTGACGCTGCGAGTGACACTTGCCGCTCGAGTTTCTTCGAGAGTGCCTGGGCGAGCTTCTGTTGCTGTTCGTCCGTCAGCTCGAAAGCCGCGGTAACTTCGATATCAACAGTGCGCTCCAGATCAGCCCGGTACATGTTGAAGAGCGCTGCAATCTCAGGAAGAAGAGTCAGCCGGCGGTTTTCAGCCAGTACAGCGAAAAAGTTCCGGACCTGTTCGGTGACGCCTTCTTCGGCGACCTCCAGAATCAACTCCGCCTTCTTCTGCTCTTCGAGACCCGGATTCGCGAGAAGCTGTCGAATGTCTTTGTTCGCGGTGACCTGTCCGGCAACCGTCAGCACCTGTGACCACTCAGCCAGCTGCTTATGCTCCTGAGCGGCAGAAAATGCTGCCTTTGCGTATGGACGGGCCAGCGTTCTCAGTTCTGCCATGATGAACCTCGTCGTTTAAAGTTCTGCCGCCAGTTTGTCCAACATCTCGTTGTGCTTGGAGGCATCGACAGAGGTTTCCAGGATCTTCTCAGCACCGGCGACAGCAATAGCGGCAACTTCTGCACGCAGCGCGTCACGGGCCTGATTCCGCTCCTGCTCAATTTCGGCCTTGGCCTGCTCAACCAACTTCTGGCCTTCCTTGCGGGCGTCATCCTTGGAGGCTTCCACAATCTGGGCCGCACGCTTGTTGGCCTGTTCAATCAGACCAGCAGCTTGCTGCTTGGCTTCACGCAGTTCCTGAGCTGACTTTTCCTGAGCCAGTTCCAGATCGCGCGAAGCGCGGTCTGAGGCAGCCAGTCCGTCAGCGATCTTCTTTTGACGCTCCTGCAGTGCGGCCATGATAGGCGGCCACACATATTTCATGCAGAAGACGACAAAGATAAAGAACGCGATGGCTTGACCAATCATCGTCAAATTAATGTTCACGTCTTCACCTCTCGCCTGTTTTGTTAAGAATCATCTGACCGGAGTGTAGCCCCCGGCTGGCGACTCGATTAACCGGCGATCTGGCCGACAAACGGGTTGGCGAAAGTGAAGAACAGAGCGATACCAACACCGATCATGGTTACGGCGTCCAGCAGACCTGCAACGATGAACATTTTAACCTGCAGCATCGGGGTCATTTCCGGCTGGCGCGCAGCGCCTTCCAGGAACTTGCCACCGAGGATACCAAAGCCAATCGCAGTACCCAGGGCACCCAGGCCAATCAGCAGTGCAACGGCAATAGCGGTCATTCCAACTACAGTTTCCATGATAACTCCCAGTTTTCAGTTAGGTTTTTCAGTTTAAGGGTTTAGGGTTTAGGGTTTAGAACTACGGCTTAATGGTGTCCGATCAGTGACTGTCCTCATGAGCCATGCTCAGGTACACGATCGTCAACATCATAAAGATGAATGCCTGCAGGGTGATAACCAGAATGTGGAAGATCGCCCAGGGTACAGACAGTGTCCACTGCGCCCAGAGCGGCAGCAGTGCAATCAGGATAAAGATCAGCTCGCCGGCATACAGGTTACCGAACAGACGCAGAGCCAGTGAGATCGGCTTGGCGATCAGGCTCACGCCCTCGAGCAGGAAGTTTACCGGCACCAGCAGGATCTTCAGGAACAGGTTGTCGGAAGAGAAGGGGTGGAGGGTCAGCTCACCGAGGAAGCCACCCACGCCCTTCACCTTCAGGCTGTAGTAGATGATCAGCGCGAATACGGACAGGGACATGCCCAGAGTCACGTTCACGTCTGTGGTCGGAACCACCTTCATGTATTCCAGACCCATCAGGTGGAACAGCTGGGGCAGGAAATCCACCGGCACCAGATCCATGAGGTTCATCAGGAACACCCAGCAAAAAATGGTCAGTGCCAGCGGCGCGATGACCTTGTTCTTGCCGTGGAAGGTTTCCTTAACACTGTTATCGACAAACTCGATCATGACTTCAACGAAGTTCTGCAGCCCACCGGGCTGACCGGATGTGGCGCGTTTGGCCGCCAGACGGAAAATGAACAGGAAAATCGCACCCAGGGCGACGGACCAGCCGAGGGAATCGACGTGCAGTGCCATGAACCCCATATCGGATGCTTCAGCCGCATTGTGGGCCATAGTCCACTGCGCTTCCTGCAGTACCGTGCCGTCGGCACGTTCATAACCCGCAGGCAGCTTGCCATACGTCAGGTTCTGGAGGTGATGCTGGATATATTCGGATGCATTTCCTGCCATAACGGTTTCCCAGGTCCAGTTAGCTTTGCTGCGTATTGCTGCCCGCCAGAAGCGGTGTCAACCAGTTGGTGACCAGCATGATCGCAAATGTTAGAAAAAGTGCCGCTACGTCGAGCGGCTGAATCCATTTGAACACCATCGTGAAAAGGATGGCGCACAGGATGAGCTTGCCGGCCTCACCCTGGTAAAAAGAGCTCATGATCTTTCTGGCAGACCGCGCGCCGGCGTAGCGGAATGCCTTGAACGCAAAATAACCATGGGGGATCAGAAAGATAAGTCCGCCCAGCAGCGCAGAATAACCGGCCACCTGGCCTCGCAAGAGAAACGCCAGGCTGACGACGGCAAGTATCACACTTTCTATTACAAACCATCGTGCGATGGGCGGGCGGCCGATACCCCCCGAAGCTGCCTTCGTCATGTTTGTCCCGAAAGTACGGTGCTTTTCGCCCGGTGCAGTTTAAAAAGTAAGCAAATACACCGATACGAGCGCCGCAGATTATATGTGTTCAATGTGCACGAATCAACAAAACCCGGTGCCAGCTGGCCCGTCAGAAGTGGCGTAATAACTGGGTTTTGGCAATTTTCGTCACAAATAGACGGCCGTTCAGTTTTTCACCACTACATGTTGTGTACATAACCAGATACGAACTTTCGTAGGGGGGTCGGAAGACCCACAAAAGCCCAACGATTTTATTTGATGTGGCCCAGAATGCCGTCGAGTTCGTCCAGGGAACTGTATTCGATCACCAGCTTGCCTTTGCCACGCTGGCCATGGTCAATGGACACTCGGGCTCCAAGCCGTTCGGCCAGATCATCCTGCAACGCCCGAATGTTGGGATCCAGCGCGCCTTTTTTCCGGGATTTACTGTCCGGCGTTTCCTGCTGGACCCGGCGCACCAGGGCCTCGGTCTGGCGAACGGACAGGGATTTCGCCACCACCTGTTTCGCCACCTGCATCTGCAATTCCGGCGCCAGGGTCAGCATCGCCCGGCCGTGGCCCATCTCCAGATCGCCATGCTCCAGCATGATACGGACATCTTCGGAGAGCCCGATCAGGCGCAGCAGGTTGGTAATGGTGGTCCGGGATTTGCCGACGGCTTCGGCAACCTGGGCCTGGGTCAGGCCGAACTCGTCCTGCAAACGCTGCAGGGCAAAGGCTTCTTCAATGGGATTGAGGTTTTCGCGCTGGATGTTCTCGATCAGCGCCATGGCGATGGCGGCTTCGTCCGGAACATACCGGACGATGGCGGGGATGCTGTCCAGACCGGCCATCTGGGTGGCACGCCAGCGACGCTCTCCGGCAATCAGTTCATAGCGGCCTTCGGCGATGGGGCGAACCACCACCGGCTGCATCACCCCTTGCTGACGAATGGAATCGGCCAGTTCCTGCAGGGCGGCCGGATCCATATCGCGCCGGGGCTGGAAGCGGCCACGCTGGATCAGGTCGACCGGGACTTCGCGGAGCTCACCGTCGTGGTCTTTCAGCTCCTGGTCCAGATTGACCCTGGAGCCCGCCAGCAGGGCGCCCAGTCCGCGTTCACCCAATCCTCGTTTCTTAGCCGCCATGGTGTCAGTCATTCTTCCCGTTGAAAATCGTTGTGCTTCAGTGAGTGACAGGGCGGTATGTTACACCGCAACCGGCGCGGATGTCTTTTTCGAGCCATGGCGGCGTACCATCTCGCCGGCCAGGGCCAGATAGGCGATGGCACCCTTGGAGGCCCGGTCGTATTTCAGCGCCGGCATGCCGTAGCTTGGCGCCTCGGCAAGGCGGACATTGCGGGGAATCACCGCACGGTAGACCTTGTCGCCGAAGTACTCGCTGAGCTGGCCGGACACATCCAGGGTCAGGCTGTTCCGCGGATCGTACATGGTCCGAAGGATACCCTCCACCTCGAGATTCGGGTTCACGGTCTCCTGGATCTGGTCGACGGTGTTCATCAGCGCGGCCAGGCCTTCCAGCGCGTAGTACTCACACTGCATCGGAATCAGTACCGCATCCGCAGCGGACAGGGCATTCACCGTCAGCAGACTGAGCGAGGGCGGGCAATCGATCAGGATGTAATCGTAGTTGTCGCGAACGGTATTGAGGGCAAGGCGCAGACGGTGCTCTCGGCCGATTTCGTTCATCAGTTCCACTTCGGCAGCAGTGAGATCGCCGTTGGCCGGCAGGATATCGAAGCCGGAAGCTTCTGCAGGAATGATGACTTCGGCGGCGCTGGCCCGTTTGGTCAGCATGTCGTAACCGGACCGTTCCAGGGCGTTCTTATCCACACCGCTGCCCATGGTGGCATTGCCCTGGGGATCCATATCCACCAGCAACACCCGGCGTTTGGTGGCGGCCAGGGAGGCGGCAAGGTTGACGCAGGTGGTGGTTTTGCCCACACCGCCTTTCTGATTGGTCACTGCAATCACGCGCGCCATGTCTTGCCTCCTTGTTTATGGGTTACCGGTTCAGAAACTCGACTGCCGAACTATCGCCAATTCTCTGCCCGGGCGATCACCAACAGATGGCGTTCGCCGTCGGCGCCGGGGACATCCAGGGAATGGCTGGATCTTACCTGCCAGCCAGCCGGAAGGGCCGCCACTTCATCATCCGGAAACTGACCTTTCATGGCAAGGAACTCACCCTCATTTGCCAGCAAATCGCCGCACCAGTTCACCAGATTCTCCAGCGCGGTGAAGGCGCGGCTGCTGATCCGGGTAAACGGTTCGTCAGGGCTACAATCTTCCGCCCGGCCGTGAATCACCTCGACGTTATCCAGGCCCAGCTCCAGCACACACTGATTAAGGAACCGGGTTTTCTTGCCGTTGCTGTCCAGCAGGGTAAACCGCTTTGCGGGCAGGGCGATGGCCAGGGGAATTCCGGGCAGGCCGCCGCCGGCACCCACGTCCAGCAGATGATCCGTGGTAACCCAGGGCAGGATGCTCAGGCTGTCCAGCAGCTGCCGGGACACCATTTCCCGCTCATCACGAACCGCAGTGAGGTTGTAGGCCCGGTTCCATTTGTTGAGCAGGCCAAGAAAGGCCAGCAGCTGTTGCTGTTGGCCGTCGTTCAGGGAGAGATCCATTGCCGCCAGCCCGTCCCGGAGCTGACCCTGCCAGAGCGTGTTGGTCATGGCCACGGATCAGGCGGACTGCTTGCGCAGCAGGTCGCGCTTTTTCAGATGCACCAGGATCTGGCTCACCGCCGCCGGGGTCACGCCCTGGATGCGGGAGGCCTGGGCCACGGTTTCCGGACGAACGGTCTGGAGTTTCTGCCTGATCTCGTTGGACAAGCCGCCAATCACGTCATAGTTCAGATCCACCGGCAGGGCGGTGTTTTCGTTCCGGCGTAAACGCTCGATCTCATCGGTCTGGCGGGAGATATAGCCTTCGTACTTGATCTCGATTTCCACCTGATCCGCCACCACCGGGTCTTCTGCCTGCTCAGCACCAATCTCGGCAATGTGGCTGTAAACGATTTCCGGGCGACGCAGCAGCTCCGCCAGGGACTGATCCCGGGTCATCGGCTGCTTGAGAAAGCCGTTGGCCCGCGCACCGGCTTCGGTGTTCGGATGAATCCGGGTGGCTTCGAGACGGCTGCGCTCGGTGGCAATGGCCTCACGCTTGCCATTGAATTTCTGCCAGCGTTCATCGTTCACCAGGCCCAGCTTGCGGCCGGTTTCGGTCAGGCGCAGATCGGCGTTGTCTTCCCGCAGGATCAGCCGGTACTCGGCACGGCTGGTGAACATGCGGTAGGGCTCGGAGGTGCCCATGGTGATCAGGTCATCCACCAGCACGCCCAGATAGGCTTCATCCCGGCGCGGGTACCACTCGTCTTTGTCCTGGGACCGCAGGGCGGCGTTGATCCCCGCCAGCAGACCCTGGGCACCGGCTTCTTCATAGCCGGTGGTGCCGTTGATCTGGCCGGCGAAATACAGACCCTGGATGAACTTGGTTTCCAGGGTGTGTCGCAGGTCCTGGGGGTTCAGGTAATCGTATTCGATGGCATAACCCGGCCGGGTTATGTGGGCCTTCTCGAACCCCGGAATCGAACGCACCGCCGCCAGCTGGATATCAAACGGCAGGCTGGTGGAAATGCCATTCGGGTACAGCTCGTTGGTGGTCAGCCCTTCCGGTTCCACAAAAATCTGATGCGAATCCTTGTCGGCAAAGCGGTTCACCTTGTCCTCGATGGAGGGGCAGTAGCGAGGGCCCACACCTTCAATGCTGCCGGCAAACATCGGCGAACGGTCAAAACCGCTGCGAATGATGTCGTGGGTTTCTTCAGTCGTGCGGGTGACGTAACAGCAGACCTGTTCCGGATGCTGACTGCGGCTGCCGATAAACGACATCACCGGAGCCGGGTCATCACCCCACTGCTCCTGCATCACCGAGAAATCCACAGACCGGGCATCAATCCGCGGCGGTGTGCCGGTTTTCAGGCGGCCGACATTGAACGGCAGTTCCCGCAGGCGTTTGGCCAGGGCGTTAGCCGGGGCATCGCCGGCACGGCCGCCGGCATGGTGTTGCATACCGATGTGGATAACCCCGCCGAGGAAGGTCCCTGTGGTCAAGACCACTGTCTTCGCGTTAAATCGGATGCCCGTCTGAGTGACGACACCGGTCACCTGATCGTTTTCCACAATCAGGTCGTCCGCCGCCTGCTGGAACAGGGTCAGGTTCGGCTGGCTCTCCAGGGTATGGCGGATGGCCGCCTTGTACAGTACCCGGTCCGCCTGGGCGCGGGTGGCACGGACCGCCGGTCCCTTGCGGCTGTTCAGCACCCGGAACTGAATGCCAGCCTGGTCCGTGGCTTCTGCCATGGCGCCGCCCAGCGCGTCGATTTCCTTCACCAGATGGCTCTTGCCGATACCACCGATGGCCGGGTTGCAGGACATCTGGCCCAGGGTCTCAATGTTGTGGGTCAGCAGCAGGGTTTGGCAACCCATGCGTGCAGCCGCCAGCGCGGCTTCGGTACCGGCATGGCCACCACCAATGACAATGACATCGAAACGGGTCGGAAAATCCACAGTTCACCTCGGAAATCGGGCTGAAAAAAAGGTATAAAAACAGGGCGGCGAGTATAACGCCTCACCTGGGAAAATGCAGTCGGAATGTGCAAATTTTAACCAGATAAAATCGCCATTGAAAGCCGGCTGGTTGTCACAGGGGGCCGGAAACCGCTTTTTTCACGATTCAGTGGGTAGTGGAAAACCGAAATTTCCGGCTTTTCATAGGCTTGGATTGCTCTTCTCAGAAAAGTTTTCAAGAAAGTTATCCACATGCAAGGCTACTTGTCAACCACCCAAAATAACACCTTAACCTATTGTTTTAATTAATATACATACAGGTAATCCAGAGTTTGTCCGTAGGTTGTCCAACTAATTATCCACAGAATGAGCCGCGGTTTTGCGCCGCAGCTGCCATACCACCACCAGAACCACCCCGTTCAGCACTGACAACAACAGGAAAAAGCCCGGAATGCTCACTTCAAGCAGGCCAAGGACTACAATCCCGGCCAGGGCACTCACCACCATGAACAGGGCGTTGATCACATTCAGTGCAGCGATGATCCGGGCGCGTTTGGTTCGCGGGGTTTCATGCTGGATAAAGGCATACAGGGGCACGATGAACAGACCGCCGCATACCCCGATGCCGGCCAGATCCAGCAGGACTCTCAGGTAAACCGGGTCGGTCACCAGGGTCCACCAGGTGGAGGCAACCGGATCGTCCGGCACCGCGAAGAACAGATCAATCCCCAGCAGACTCAGGCCAAGGGCGCCCCAGGGCACGGGGGCCAGGGTAATCCGGTGTTTGGTGAGCCGTTCGCACAGCATGGAACCGATGGCGATACCGATAGTGAACATGGCCAGCAGCAGCGTCACCACCGTTTCATCGCCCAGCAGACTGGTGCGGGCAAAGTTGGGAAACTGGGTCAGGTAGGCGGCGCCAAGAAACCAGAACCAGGAAATCGCCAGTACCGCCAGCAGAACCTGACGTCGCTCCGCCGCCACGATCATCAGATTCCGGGTTTCCAGCACCGGCCGGAAGCGAACCGTAATGCCGGAAACGTCGGGCCCGGTTGCCGGAACCTGGCGCGCCGCCAGGTACCCCAACACCGCCATCACCACCACGGCAATCGCCGTCAGCCTGGCGGCAGTCTCAAAACCCATCAGCAGGCCCGCGGCAATGGTGCCCAGCAGGATCGCCACGAAGGTGCCCATGCCCACCAGACCGTTGCCACCCACCAGTTCGTCGTCTGCCAGTACCTGGGGCAGGATGGCGTATTTTACCGGGCCGAAAAACGTGGACTGGGCGCCCATCAGGAACAGCAGGACCAGCAGCAGTTCGTACCATCCAAACCAGAGCCCGAGTGCCGCAACCGACATGATCACAATTTCCGCCAGTTTCACATTCCGGATGATCCGGGCTTTTTCATAGCGATCCGCCATTTCCCCGGCGATACCGGAGAACAGGAAGAACGGCAGTATGAACAGGAAGGCCGCGAGATTGACCACGACATTCACCGACAGGCCCATCAGGTCGCCGGCGCTGTAGGTAATCAGCAGCAACAGGGCGTTCTTGTACAGGTTGTCGTTGAAGGCACCGGAGAACTGGGTCAGGTAGAACGGCAGAAACCGGCGCTGACCGAGCAAACGGAACTGACTGTGTGTTGCCATGAAGAATCCTGTTTTGGTGCAGCTTGCAAGGCCGGCGCCCTCAGAAATCGTCAGCACGGTTCCGGGGTGCTGCTGCCAGCCCGGTGCCACCGGCCCGGCCTGCGGCCTGGCGTTCCAGTTCCTTTTCCACGGCGTTGGAGGACTGGGCAAACCGGGCCAGCAAGTTGTACAGCACCGGAATGATGAACAGGGTCAGTGTGGTGGCGAAGGTCAGGCCACCGAGAATCACCATCCCGATGGCCGCCCGGCTCTCGGCCCCGGCACCGGTGGCAATCACCAGGGGAATCGCACCGAACACGGTTGAGATGGTAGTCATCAGCACCGGACGGAACCGCAGGCAGGCACCCTCAAGAATCGCATCCCTCACCTCGTAGCCCCTGTCCCGGAGCTGGTTGGCAAATTCCACAATCAATATGCCGTTCTTGGCCATCAGCCCCAGCAACATGATGATTCCGATCTGGCTGTAGATGTTGAGACTGATCCCCGTCCACCACAACGCCAGCAGGGCACCGGTGACCGCCAGGGGCACCGAGAGCATGATGATCAGCGGATGAATCCAGCTTTCAAACTGCGCCGCCAGCACCAGGAAAACGATGACAAACGCAAGAGCGAAGGTGACATAAATCGCGGCGGAGGACTCCTGGAATTCCCGACTCAGGCCCCTGTAACTGACCCGCGCTTCCGGAGGTAGGTTATCCACAGCCAGGTTGTTCAGATACGTGAGGGCAGAGCCGAGATCGTAGCCGTCAGCCAGAGAGGCACTGATAACTACCGCCGGAAGCCTGTCAATACGGCGCAGGTCCGGATTGGCACCAATCTCTTGCACCGAAACCAGCGCCTGCAGCGGGATCAGGTTGCCACCCTCACGGGGCCGCAAAAAGATTTGCCCGAGGTCTTCCGGCGTCGCACGGTTGGCATCCTCTGCCTGGATGATGACATCGTACTCACGGCCACGGTTGAGGTAAGTGGTGACTTGTCGGGACGCCAACATGGTCTGGAGTGTCAGCCCCACATCCTCAATGGTGATGTCCAGATCGGCGGCCCGTTCGCGGTCAATGGAGACCCTCAGTTCCGGCCGGGTAAGTTCAAAATCCGTGTCGAGGTTCTGAAGATTCGGGTTTTCTCTGGCCCGCTCGACAATCTCGTCACTCCAGGCCTGGACCGATTCGTAGTCCGGGCCGGCAATCACGAACTCAACCGGCTGGCTGAATCCTCGCTGACCCAGACCCGGCGGGTTTACCGCCACAGTCCGGATACCTGAAACGTCAGCCAGCTTCTTTCTTATTTCACTGGCGACCTCTTGCTGCTTGATGTCCCGCTGCTCCCAGGGCACCAGGCCCATAATCAGGAACGCAGCGTCTTCTTCGTCCCGAAACCCGACGATAGCCAGCAGCCGATTGGCGATGCCCTCGTCCAGATAGGGAAGAAGCTGCTGCTCTACCTGGCGGACATAGTGATCAGTGTACTCGACCGTCGCCCCCCTCGGGGCGCTGGTGGGCATGATAATCACGCCACGGTCTTCCGTGGGTGCCAGTTCCTGGGGCAGCTTCGGAAAAACCACCACCGCAATCACCAGTCCGACCATGCCAATCCCCAGCAGCAGTCCGGGCTGGTTCAGGGAAAACTGCAGCAGCCTTCTATAACCGTTGGTAAGCCCGTTCAGGACTTTTTCACTGGCGGCCCAAAGACGGTGCCCCTCGGCCGATTCCGGGCTGTGCCTGAGCCACCTGGAGCACAGCATCGGTGCCAGGGTCAGTGCCACCAGACTGGAGAAAACCACCGCCGCCGCCAGGGTAAAACCGAATTCGGCGAACAACCGGCCGATGTTGCCCCCCATGAACGAGATGGGAACAAACACCGCCACAAGCGTCAGTGTGGTGGCAATGACCGCAAAAGCGACCTGTTTTGCGCCCCGGTACGCGGCGAGCAGAGGCGGCTCCCCCTCATCAATCCGGCGCTGGATGTTCTCCAGCATCACGATGGCATCGTCCACCACCAGGCCAATGGCAAGAATCACTGCCAGCAGGGTAAGAACGTTGATGGAGAATCCGAGAAAGCCCAGACCAATAAAAGCACCAATAACCGCGACCGGAATGGTCACCGCCGGAATCAGGGTGGCCCGCCAGGAACGCAGGAACAGGAAAATCACAAGGATCACCAGAGATACAGCGATCGCCAGGGTGGTGACCACCTCCTTTATGGAGGCCCGGATAAAGATGGATTCGTCGTAGCTTTCGGCAATGGTCACTTCCGGCGGCAGGATTTCCCGGATCTTCTCAAGCTCGGCCCGAACGGCATCGGATACCGCTACGGTATTGGCCTTGGACTGCCGGATAACGCCCATCCCGATGGCGGTCTGGCCGTTGGCACGCAAGCGACTGACATCGGACTCAACGCCCATCTGCACGTTCGCCACCTCACCCAGGCGCAGCAGATCGTTGCCATCCCGGCGAATCACCAGTTCCCGGAACTCCTCAACATTCGACAGACGCCCCTCGGCCCGAACCGTGAAATTGCGGGTGGAGGAATCCACCGAACCGGCTGGCAGCTCAACGTTATTGGCTCGCAACGCCCGCTCCACCTCCGCCACGGTGATTTCACGGGCAGCCAGCCGCTCCCGGTCAAGCCAGACCCGGATGGCATACCGGCGTTCACCGCCAATGCGGACATCGGCGACGCCGTCAAGAACCGACAACCGGTCTGCCAGCACGCGGTCGGCAAAATCACTCAGCTCGGCGCTGTCCCAGACATCACTGCGCAGGGTGACCCACATCATCGGCCGGGCGTCGGAATCTGCCTTTTGCACCACCGGGGGATCCGCTTCGTCCGGTAGCTGGTTGGCAACCCGTGATACCGCATCGCGCACATCGTTGGCGGCGATATCCACATCCCGGGAGGTGGAAAACTCGATACTGGTCCGGGACTCGCCCTGCTCGGTTGAAGATTCAATGGAACGGATGCCTTCAATACCACTGATCGCACCTTCAATCACCTGAGTGATCTGGGTATCCACCACCTCCGCCGCCGCGCCGGTGTAATCGGTGGATATGGACACCACGGGCGGGTCGATATCCGGGTACTCTCGCACCGGCAGACCCAGCAATGCCGCCAGTCCGAACACCACAATCAGCAGGCTGAGTACGGTGGCAAAAACCGGTCGCTTGATGGAAAGGTCTGAGAGAATCACGAATTATGACTCCCTGGCGGTAACAAAACGGTTATCGGGAATGGCCTTGTCATCCTCCAATACCCGAATCCGGTCACCGCTGCTGAGGCGGTCCTGGCCGGTGACAATGACCGGATCGTCTTCCCCAAGCCCACTGGCAATCTCGACCAGGCCCGGCATACGGGAACCCAAAATAACAGAGACCCGCCGGGCCACCCCGTCTTCCGCGACAAAAACATACTGTTCATCACCCCGGACCATCACCGCCTGCTCCGGAATCACCAGGGCCTGCCGTTCCCGAAGGGTGAGCGTGGCCGACATGAACTGACCCGGCCTGAGCAGCCCGTCCGGGTTATCAATCAGCGCGCGTACCGGCAACGACCGGCTCAGCTCACTGACCCGCGACCCAAGTTCAACCAGTTGTCCGGAAAATGGTCGGTCCGGATAGGCTGGGGACGTGCCCTTTACCTGTTGCCCGAGACTTACCTGGCCGAGAAAGCGTTCGGGAATCGAAAAGCCGAGCTCCATCCGATCCGTGGTGTCCAGGGAGGTTACCGTAGTTCCGGAGGTAATATAGGCGCCTACGCTGATATCACTCAGGCCGACCACGCCGGTAAACGGCGCTTCAATACGGTGATTTTCCAGACGGACCCGTGCCGACTGACGCTGGGCCTCGGCCACATCCACCGCTGTCCTCAGTGCATCCACCTGGGACTGGGAAATACTGTTGTTGGAGCGCAACCGCTGCGCCCGCTCATATTGCCGGCGGGCATCCGCCAGCTGGGCTTCGATCACCTGCAGATCGGCCCTGGCCTGGCGATCATCCAGGCGCAACAACACCTCGCCCTGCTCTACCCGGCGACCTGTCCCAAGATTCAGGGCCACGACCCTGCCGCTGAGTTCGGTAGTGAGTTCCACCGCGTTCAGGGCCTTCAGGCTGCCAACAGCCCTCACCACATCCTGAACCGTTTGCAGCCGTGGCAGGATCGTATTGACCGCACTGGCCGGACGCTCACCACCGTCCTGAGCTAGGGTGCCCTCGTCCAGCTTCTGGTAGATAACGGCGCCGCCGACAGCTAAAGCCACCATCACCAACGCAATCAACCACTGTTTCCACATAGAATTTCCAGGCTCTTCCCGGTTACGGTTTATCAGTTATTCGTTATCACATTTACCGGATAACAAGCACCACTTCACCCAGGGTTCCCACCCCGTCGTCATCCCAGGTAGCGGTAATGTCCGCATCAAAGGTGCGAATGACCTCCCCGGAAAAGTTCCTGACCACGCCACGGGCCGAAAGTTCGCCGGTGAAGAAGGCTTCAGGTACCAGTTCAGGGGTCCTGTCCGCGTAATCATCGAGCGATGGACCGGCGCAGCCGCTCAGCAGCAGAGCTGAAGCTACTATCCAGAGTATAGGTGCCGGTAGGCACTTCGAAATCACAGTTAGCAGGCTTTGCATGACTTTTACACTCCCTGATCGGTTTTTGGGATGGCATGGGTGCTGAGAGATACGCCGGCCCGGTCGGTAACGACCATTCCCTGAAACCACCGATGCCGGTTCCGTCAGTTCGGCCAATTGTCCGTTCTGACATTCCTGTCAGTGGTTTTCGTCAATGGCAGTGCCTGGGGAATGGCGTACAACAACAGAAACGGGCGGTTGTCGCCCCAGACTGATTCCGGGACAGATACAGAGGATTCCGCCATGCCGGTTTACAAGGCGCCCCTGCGCGACATGAAGTTTCTGCTGAACGAAGTGTTCGACTACCCGCGCCATTACGCAACTCTGGCCAGCGGTGAAAGCGCCACGCCGGACATCGTGGAAGCCATACTCTCTGAGTGTGGAAAATTCTGCGAGCAGGTACTGAGCCCCCTGTATCTCTCGGGAGATGAAGAAGGCTGCAAGCTTGAGAATGGTCAGGTAACCACACCGGCAGGCTACCGGGAAGCCTATCAGCAATACGCCATGGCTGGCTGGCAGGGGCTCTCGGCCCCGGAGGAATTTGGCGGCCAGGGTCTGCCCGCTTCCATGGGCCTGCTGAAACAGGAAATGATGGGCACCGCCAACTGGCCGTTTTCCATGTATCCCGGTTTGTCCCTGGGCGCCATGAACACGATTTTCCTGCACGGCTCGGACGACCAGAAACAGACCTACTTGCCGCCACTGACGGAAGGACGCTGGGGCGGCACCATGTGCCTGACCGAGCCCCAGTGCGGCACCGATCTCGGACAGGTGAAAACCAAAGCCGAACCCCAGGCCGATGGCAGCTACCGGCTCACCGGCACCAAGATATTCATCTCTTCCGGCGACCACGACCTGACCGGGAATATTGTTCATATCGTGCTGGCCCGACTGCCGGACGCGCCGAAAGGAACACGGGGTATCAGCCTGTTTATCGTTCCCAAGTTCCTGCCAGACAACGAGGGTGGCCCAGGCAAACGCAATTCTGTGGTGTGCGGCAGCCTGGAAAAGAAAATGGGCATAAAGGCCTCCGCCACCTGCGTGATGAATTTCGACGAGGCTACCGGCTTTCTGATTGGGCCGGAGAACGAAGGCCTGAACTGCATGTTCACCTTCATGAACACCGCCCGCATCGGCACCGCGATTCAGGGTGTCGGGCCCGCGGAGCTGTCCTATCAGTGGGCCCTGGCCTACGCGAAGGAGCGCCGCTCCATGCGCGCGCTCTCGGGCAAGAAGGAACCGGACCAGGTAGCCGACCGCCTGATCCACCACGCCGATGTACGCCGGATGCTGCTCACCCAGAAGGCCATTGCCGAGGGCGGACGGGCGATGCTCTACTACGCCGCCCGTCTGGCGGATCATATGGTGGAGGGCTTTACCGATGGGGATCACAAAAAGGCGGAGAAGTACGACGACAAACTCGGTTTCCTCACCCCGATCCTCAAGGGTTTTCTGACCGAACTCGGTTACGAGGCGGCTAACCTGGGCGTGCAGGTGTTCGGCGGCCATGGCTATATCCGTGAACATGGCATGGAGCAGATTGTCCGGGATACCCGCATTGCCACCCTGTACGAAGGCACCACCGGCATCCAGGCCCTGGACCTGCTTGGCCGCAAGGTCTTGCTCATGACCCGGGGCGGCGCGGTGCGTGAATTCACCCTGAACATTGCCAACTTTGCCCGCAAGCACCTGACCGATAAACGGCTGCGGCCCTATGCCCTGGAGCTGCTCAAGCTGACTGGCCAATGGAATCTGCTGACCGTGCGGATCATGCTGGCCGCCCGCAAGGACCGGGATGTGGTCGGCTCCGCCGCCTACGATTTCCTGATGTACAGCGGTTACGTCACCATGGCCTATATCTGGCTACGCCAGGCCGCCGTGGCTGTGGCTAGGCTCGATAGCGGCGGCGAGGAATCGGCCGGGTTCTACCAGGCCAAGCTGGCCACCGCCGAGTTCTATTTCCAGCGGTTGTTGCCCCGGGCCCAGAGCCACGGGGCCAGCATGCTCAGCCCCAGCAAGAACCTGATGCAACTGGATGCCGAGGATCTGGCCTTTACCGGATAAGCTCTCCAGACGAGGGAAGTCGGCTGGCTTCCTTTTTTTGGTACAGGCTCCATAGGCGCCAGTGCCTAATGATTGCTTTGTAAGCTTTGGTCGAACGCGTCACGAATCGGCGCCATCCTGTTTGTCGCCACCTGCTGTTTGGCCAAACAGCAGTTTTTTTCCTTCGTCGGTGACCGTCGGGCGACCAGACCAAGGCGCGCCTTTTTCATAGGCAGCAATCACCGCCGGACGCTCTTGCATCGAGCGGAACCAGCGCTCGAGGTGGGGGAAGTCAGTCAGGGTTTGCTTTTGCCGCTCATGAGGGACGATCCAGGGATAGATGGCGATATCGGCAATGGAGTAATCGCCGGCAACCCAGTCCCGACCACTCAGGCGGCGATCGAGTACACCGTACAGGCGGTTGGTTTCATTGACGTAACGATTGATCGCGTAAGGGATCTGTTCCGGTGCGTACTGCGCGAAGTGATGGTTTTGCCCCGCCATCGGCCCCAGCCCTCCCATCTGCCACATCAGCCATTCCATGACCGTTTTTCTCCCGCGCAGATCAACAGGCAGGAGCCGCCCGGTTTTTTCCGCCAGGTAGAGGAGGATGGCGCCGGATTCGAACACTGTGATCGGTCCATCACCATCGCCGGGGTCGTGGTCGATGATGGCCGGCATGCGATTGTTGGGTGAGAAGGCAAGAAACTCCGGCTTGAACTGGTCTCCAGCGCTGATATCCACCGGATGAATCCGGTAATCCAGGCCGGTCTCCTCCAGAAAAATGGTGATCTTGTGGCCATTGGGCGTCGGCCAATAATAGAGATCGATCATCATTCAGCTCCAGGCATTAATTCCAGAGTCTCGGCCAACAACTCCACCCGATCCTGACCCCAGAACTGCTCGCCATTCAACACATAGGCAGGAGCACCGAGAACGCCCTGCCGGACGGCATCCTCGCTGTTGCGGTCGTACTGGTCCGTAATATTCGTTGACTGGGCGGCCTGGATCAACCCGTCGGCGTCCAGTTCAAGGGCGTTCAGAATGTCACGAATCACCGCTTCATCCGCAATGTTTTTCTCCTCGGCCCAACAGGCTGCCAGCACCCGCTGCACAAACTCGCCAGGATTGTGGCCGGCCTGCTGCAGTGCAATAACACAACGATCTGCCAAGCCGGGGTCTGTCGGAAAATGCGCAGGTTTGAGGTTGACGGCCAAACCGCGTTTCCTGGCCCATCGTTCAATCTCAAGCAGGCGGTACGCCTGACGGCATGCCGGGCGTTCAGGGACGGGTTTCGCGCCGGAGTTGGCAAACACCTCTGCCAGTTTTACTGGCTTGAAGTTGACCTCAGCCCCCGCCTGCCCGGCGGTCTCAAGGAATGCCTGATGTCCAAGGTAGGTGAACGGTGAAATGCTGGTGAAGTAATAATCAATCCTGGGACTCATCGCTTTCGACTCCTGGACAATTGCTGTTGGTTTTTACCTGTCCAGTACTCTATCGGTTATTGAGTGATCGCTCAACAAAAAGTTCAGCGCGTGAAGCCTCACGTGCTGCCGCTGAAGCAGGCCTGAAGAACATCTCGGGCTGACGTGTTTTCCCTGTTCTTCTCAAAATCTACAGTAGCCGGGTTTGCTGCTCGGAATGGCCAAACTGCACGCAGACCGCCATTGATGAAGTCCTCCTGCCAGCAGAGCAGATTTCTCCGGAAAACGTGATGACTGGCAAGAGGTGCGTAATTACATCGAGGCCGTCAACTCTGCGATTACCCAACTTGCCAGTACCCCCCCCCTTTCCAATCGTCTGCTGAAACATACTCATGAACTGTTGCTGCAAGGGGTGCATGGCGAACACAAATTGCCCGGGGAGTTTCGGAGCAGCCAGAACTGGATTGGTGGTTCCAGCCTAGCCGATGCCAGTTTCATCCCACCCCATTATGAAGGTGTGGTGGCAATGATGGGCGATCTGGAATTGTTCTGGCATAACGATCAGATTCAGGTGCCCCAACCGATCCGTATTGGCTTGAGCCACTACCAGTTTGAGACCATTCACCCGTTTCTTGATGGTAATGGCCGTATCGGGCGCTTGCTGATTCCACTTTACCTGGTAAGTCATGGCTTGCTGAATAAGCCATCGCTGTACCTGTCGGACTTTTTTGAGCGCAACCGCGCCAGTTACTACGATGCGCTGATGCAGGTACGAACCAATAATAATGCTGCGGTTTTTCCTGAATGGGGTGTCGGAAACCGCCACTCGTGGGCGTGATCTGTTCCGGGAGATTCTGGCATTGCGTGCTCAAGTGGAGCAGGACGTGCTGGGACAGCAGACACTGATTACACTAGGTGGCTACTACCCTTCGTTATCAATCATATAATAGCTTTCCGGGGTTCGCTCGGGGAATGTGCAGAAAATCGTAAATTTTGCGCCTTTTCGCGTTTCACTTGCCGATAGTTCGACGCACGCACGGCCAAGGGCATCAGTTGGCTCCTAAACCGTCTAAGCTTACACTACGCCCTGATAAATTTTGTTCCGAGCAGCAGTCATGGCCACCACCTACGCCAGAATCAATGCAGATATCCTAACCTGGGCCCGGGAGCGGGCACAGCTTAGTGTGTCTGCTCTGGCATCCAAACTGGGGGTGCCAAACGATAAACTTGACGCCTGGGAGCGAGCGGAGAAACCACCGACCTTCAAGCAGGCTCAAGACTTTGCCGCCAAAACCCATATTCCGTTTGGCTATCTTTATCTGAAGCAGCCGCCGGAAGAGACGTTACCGCTACCAGATCTTCGAACGGTCGGGGGGCATCATCCTAACCGACCTTCTTCCGAGCTTATCGAAATGGCCCAGATCGTTCTGCGACGGCAGGAATGGTACGCGGAGTATCTCCGAGACCAAGGTGTGGAGCGCAACCCATATGTTGGTCGGTTCACTGCTCGTTCCAATATCCTGGATGTGGTTCAGAACATGCGGCAGGTGCTCGGCATACCAGCTCATCCCGAGCGAGGTAACTGGGAAGATTACTGGCGCCTACTCATCCGCAAGATCGAAGAGGCGGGCATCCTGGTCATGCGGCAGGGATTCATCCGTCATCACTCTCGCCCGCTGTCTGTTCAAGAATTTCGCGGCTTTGCGATTTCCGATCCTCTGGCACCGGTGATTTTCGTCAACCAAGCCGACGCCCCGGCCGCACGATTGTTCACCTTGATCCATGAATTGGTGCATATCTGGCTTGGCAAAAGCGGGGTTTCTGACGCAAGTCCCGATACTCACCAAAGAGAAGAGATTTTCTGTAACGCTGTAGCGGCGGAATTTTTGGTTCCTGAGGCGGAATTTGATACCCACTGGCAAGATGCGGAAGATTGGAAAGAAAACCTTCCAGTATTGGAAGCTCATTTCCGCGTCAGCACATGGGTAATCGCAAGGCGGGCACTGACACTCGGGAAAATCTCCCGGGATGAGTACCGGAATTACGTCGACGATCTTCAGGAACGTTACCGGAACCGTGAACGAACTCAAGGTGGCCCTACGTTCTACAGAACTCAACGAGGGCAGATCAGCGAAACCTTCTCTAAGGCTCTGGTCAGTGAAGCTCTCAGTGGGCGCGTTCTTCTTCGGGATGCGGGTAGCTTACTGAATATGAAACCCCACAAAATAACCAACTATGCCAAAGAATTAGGGATCTGATGTATTTGCTGGACGCCAACACCTATATCCAGGCAAAGAATCTCCACTACCAAATGTCATTCTGTCCGGCTTACTGGGCGTGGCTCGACCAACAGTACGCGATGTCAGCGCTGGCGAGCATCCGCACAGTCTATGACGAATTGTCTGATGGAGATGACGAGCTTTCGGATTGGGTAAAGGATAGGAAGGACCAGTTCATCCCGGTTTCAGACGACGATATCCAGAAAAAGTTCGCAGAAGTAGCTCAGCATGTAGCTGAGCTGGAAGGAAAAAAGCAAGAATTTGTAGCGGAGTTCCTCAGCAAGGCTGATCCTTGGCTGATAGCAACTGCGGCTGTTGTCGGTGGTACTGTCGTTACTCACGAAATACCAGTTCCCCAAAACAGTACCAAGGTCAAAATTCCAAATATCTGCGACGTCTTCGGTGTACCCTATATCACCACTTTCCAGCTCTTGAATCAGCTAGAAGCCCAGTTTGTGCTGGGATAGCGAGCATCCATACATCGTCACCACTCTTGAGCCCATAAGCCGTCTTCATCCTGTCTTCGGGCGTCTAGCTCGTAAGATTTCGCAAGGTCTTCGATCATTGCCGCAAGGTTGGGTTTCGAGTCTTTCCAATGGGTAGAAAAACGCCTGAATTCGTCTGAAACCTTGCGTTCCTGCTTCCCGCCATCGTATGGCATGCGAGAAGTAACACCTCGTGAATTGTATAGGCTGATTCCTTCACGGGGAGAACGACGGTTGCCAAGTCGGTTATCGGTGATGACCACCAAGTCAATGCCAGGGTTGGCATCCACAAACTGCCAGCCCTCTTCTGAGGTCACGCAGGCGGCGCGTGGAGAATAGCCTTCTTCAATCAATAGTGCGCATACAAAGGCAACAGCTTCGGACTGGCTGTCTGCCATAATGGAAATCAAAGGTTCGCGCTGCTGAATGCTGTTCTTGAGTGAACCCCTGGATTCCTCTCGCCCGGCAAACAACTTAGAGGCTGTTACGGCCGGTTTGGATTGGTTGCTCCAGTGCGCCCAGTGATTCTCTACAGCCTCTATGCCGTGACCGGCGATACCCAACTGAATGCCCAACCACAAAGCGGTTGCAGGAGAAGTTTCCAGCCAGGCTTCAAGGATTTCCCTCCACCGTTTCTATAACGCCATCCCAGCCTGGTAGGTTCACCGAGTCGCCGCCCGGCATGGCAAGCGCCGTGGTGCGAGCTGTTGCCGAGATCAACCTTCTCACAAATACAGGAAGCGTTCCTTGGGCTTCACGCTTGTCTGACCACTGTGCGAGATGAGTTGCCGTTATACGCATGGTGAAAAATCTCCGCAGTTATTGCCTGCATGCTAAACATCATGGGTAGAACCGAAACTATTTGCCAATACAGAAACTGCTGAAGATCTTGCCGAGCAATTCATCGGGTGTCAGATGCCCGGTAATCTCGCCCAAGGCATCCTGGGCAGCGCGCAGGTCTTCGGCCAGCAATTCACCGGCACCGAAGCCCTCGAGTTGACTCTGGCCCTGAACCAGCAGTTCCAGAGCTCTCTCAAGGGCATCCAGATGCCGGCGGCGGGCCAGGAATCCGCCTTCGGTGGTACTGGCAAACCCCATGCATTGCTTGAGATGGTCCCGGAGAATCTCCAGCCCTCCGGCAGATTTCGCTGCCAGACGGATGACCGGAGCACTCTGGTGAGGCTCCGCGCTGATACCAACCCCTTCACCGGAAAGATCCACCTTGTTGCGGATGACCGTAACCGGAGCGTTCGCTGGCAACCGGTCGATAAAATCCGGCCAGATTTCATGGGGCTCGGTTTTATCGGTGGTGGTCGCATCCACCATCAGCAGGATGCGATCGGCCTGACGGATCTCATCCCACGCCCGGGCGATCCCGATCTGTTCCACTTCATCCGGGCTATCCCTCAGGCCAGCGGTATCAATGATGTGCAGCGGCATGCCATCGATGTGGATATGTTCCCTGAGGACATCCCGGGTGGTACCTTCAATGGCCGTTACAATCGCCGCTTCGCGACCGGCCAGGGCATTGAGCAGACTGGATTTGCCCGCGTTTGGCCGCCCGGCGATCACTACTTTCATGCCGTCCCGTAAAATGGTGCCCTGCTGGGCGTCGGCAAGAATCCGCTCAAGCCGGTCAAGCAGGGCCTGAAGGTCACTGGCCACCTTGCCATCGGCGAGAAAATCGATTTCCTCTTCCGGAAAATCGATGGCCGCCTCAGCGTAGATCCTCAGGTGGGTTACCGCCTCCACCAGGTCCTCAATCTGCCGGGAAAACACCCCCTGCATGGAACGCACGGCACAGCGGGCGGCCTGTTCCGAACTGCTCTCGATCAGATCGGCAATCGCCTCGGCCTGGGCCAGATCCAGCTTGTCGTTCAGGAACGCCCGCTCGGAGAATTCACCGGGCCTCGCCAGTCTTGCGCCCCGGCTACAGACTTCACGGAGCAGGAGATCCAGGATCACCGTGCCACCATGGCCCTGCAACTCGAACACGTCCTCTCCGGTAAAGGAGTGGGGATTGGGGAAAAACAGTCCTATTCCTTCATCGATCAGTTCACCGTCGCTGTCCAGGAAGGGGCCGTAATGGGCATAGCGTGGTTTGGGGCGGAAACCCAACATCTGTCCGGCAATCTCCGAAGCCTTCGGGCCGGATACCCGGACAATGCCAACACCGGCCTGGCCGGGTGCCGTGGCAATGGCGGCGATGGTGTCAGAATTCTGGCTCATGTTGGTTGTTCCTCGGGGCGGAAACAACAGAGGCTCCGCGAAGGAGCCTCTGTTTGGGTCAGATCAATTGCACGGGTCAGTGCTTTTTGGCTGCCGCGTCTGCTTCAATTTTGCGGGTAATGTACCACTGCTGACTGATCGACAGAATGTTGTTTGTCAGCCAGTACAGCACCAGACCTGCCGGGAACCACAGGAAGAACACGGTAAAGACCAGCGGCATCAGCTTCATGATCTTGGCCTGCATCGGATCCGGTGGCGTCGGGTTCAGGTGCATCTGCAGGAACATGCTTGCACCCATCAGGATCGGCAGGATGAAGTACGGGTCCATTTGAGAAAGATCATTTATCCACAGCACGAAGGGGGAATGTCGCAGCTGTACGCTCTCAAACAGAACCCAGTACAGGGATATGAACACCGGCATCTGCACCAGGATTGGCAGGCAGCCACCCAGCGGGTTGATTTTTTCACGCTTGTACAGCGCCATCATTTCCTGGGACATGCGCTGGCGATCATCGCCATAGAGTTCCTTGAGCCGGGTCAGTTGCGGCGCCGCCGCACGCATTTTGGCCATGGACTTGTAGCTGGTGGCGGACAAATGGAAGAACACGGCTTTCACCAGAACGGTCAGCAGGATAATGGAGACACCCCAGTTCCCGACAATGCTGTGAAACCACTCCAGGATGACGAACAGTGGCAGGGAAATAAAGAACAGCCAGCCGAAGTCGACGGTGCGATCCAGATTGGGCGCCATGTTTTCCAGACGATCAATAATTTTAGGCCCAACGTAGGCACGGGCACCGATTTCAGCGGTCTGGCCAGGCTCAACGGTTGTCGCCGGGTAGACAAAGCCCATTACGTAATAGGGCCCGCGACGGGTAGTCTGGAACTGGGCAGCCTGGTCGCGCTCGGGAACCCACGCTGAAATGAAGTAGTGCTGGAGGAAGGCCAGCCAGCCGTTGGTGACGGACCGGTTGAGCTGGTTTTCCTGAAGATCGTCGAATTTGAATTTCTGGTACGGATCCTCCGGAGAACTGACAACCAGACCGAGGAAGGCCTTAATACCCATGCTGGCCTGGGATGTGGGGTCGGGAGACTGGTCACGTACAATTTTTCCGGTGAAATTGGCCTGCCAGTTCTCACTGGACTGGTTTTCAACCAGGTATTTCACAGCAATTTCGTAACTGTTGCGTTCGAACTGATAGCGCTTGGTGATCCGGACGCCCTTGTCGGTTGTGAAGGTCAGGTCGACGGTTAGCTGATTATCACCTTCGGCCAGTTCATAGCTCGACGCTTCGGTCTGGTACAGGGGGGCTGTGCCGTTTTTACGGCTGTCCGGACCGTCACGGCCAATAAGCCCACTCTCAAGAACATACAACCGGTTTTCGGTGTTATTGAGCAGTGTCAGAGGTTCTTTGCTGTGGAGTGATTTGTCGTAATCCAGAAGCTGGGCGCGGACAAGATTGCCACTGACACGGTCAATCGTCAGCTCGTAAACATCAGTCCGAACCTTAACGAACTGATTCGTGACGGTGGTACCAGCTTCGGTCTGGCTGACAACGGACTTTCCGGTTTCGGGAGTGGCAAATTCTTCAGAGCCAGGGTTTGGCACGGATGAGCCAGTACTGTTTTCCGGCAGCACCATATCATCTGGATTGCCCGGGCCAACCGTGGTTTGTGACGGAGCGGATTGAGAAACCTGGGCGGCCTCCGGTTGCTGGTGGTAATCCTCATTCCAGGCAAGCACCATCAGATAACTGACAATAGCCAGGCCGGCAAATAATACGATGCGTTGAATATCCATAGAGTTACTGTCTGGTCTGGGTTGTTGTGTGGGGATGATCAGCGTGCACGCAGGGTGTTCCGGATTCCAGGCCCACGGATTTTTCCGTGCCCGGCACCGGATCATACCCGCCTTCCGCCCAGGGATGACACCTTAACAGACGCCGGATTGCGAGAAATAACCCTTTCAGGGCGCCATGATGAGTAATGGCTTCAACGGCATATTGTGAGCAGGTGGGGTAATGGCGGCAATGGCTGGCCATCATGGGACTGATGGCATACTGGTAGAAGCGGATGGGCAGGAGCAAAAGTTTGCGCATTAACCCGTTCCTCGACCGGCAGTCTCCGATGGTGCTGCCCGGGATGGCTGAGATTGAGTGTATTTTTTCCTGAGCCGTCGCCAGAGGTCGTCCATGGATGCGCGAACGGTTGGGTTGTCCAGGGAAACAAGGCCCTGTCTTCCCAGTACCACAACGTCAAGCCCCGGGAGGTCCGTCTGAAGTCGGAAGCTTTCCCTGACCTGGCGTTTTATCCGGTTTCTCTGGACCGAGAGCTTCAGATTTTTCTTGGAAAAAATCAAACCGATCCTGGCGTGACCGAGATTATTCGGTGTCGCCAGGATCAGAAAATTCCTGTGCGGAACTTTCAGCTGCACGTCATCGAAGACTTTACCGTAATCAGCAGGTCGCAGGAGACGATTTGATTTCGGGAAACCCAAAGCCTTCATTCGGCGGACAAAGCTTACGCGGACAGACGTGCGCGGCCTTTGGCACGACGACGGGAAATAACCTTGCGGCCGTTGGCAGTTGCCATACGGGCACGGAAACCGTGAACGCGCTTACGCTTCAGGACGCTTGGTTGAAACGTTCTTTTCATGGTGATGGTCTCACAATTCGTAAGTTGGAAATTCAGTAACTGGCCGGAAATTGTACAGCCGAAACAGGAGCGGCATTCTATGCAAATAGCGGCGGGAATTCAATGTTTATTGCTACGGGGTTATGCCAATGGCTGAAATCCGGAACAGGTTCGACCAGGTAATAAATTCAGTAAGTCTTTTTAGAATTTCTTTAAGGATTAATTATTACTGTTATTAGAGACGACGTTTTCTGTGGATAAGCAAAACTAAGTCCGAAAAAACAACATGTTGGTTGGTTGACAAGGGTATTGACAATGGGCCCTGAAGTCTGTGGACGACGCAAGGGCGGAATGTGGGTAACACGGTATTGTTGAATCCGATCGAGTTATCCCCGGTTGCGTCCCATGGTTCCTAACAGGGTTCGTCCATGCTTGTACACACAGGGCTGTGTATAACCCTGGAAGCGGAAATTTTCTGTACACAAGGTTGTAGGTAAGTTCGTACAAAATTGAAATATAAGGGAATAAATTTCCACAGGCTGTTCATGAACTGGCTTTAGCACTTTCACTGCGGGCCCTGGCGGGTTAGAATCCGGGGTCATCTCTCTGGACAGGATGTCCTTTATCCGTTCAGCGACATTTCAGGGTTATCGGGAGCAGGCTGTCGTGCCAAATAGTATGTGGCATCAATGTCTTGAAGTACTTCGGGACGAGTTTCCCGCACAACAGTTCAATACCTGGCTCAGGCCCCTGCAATCCGATCACCGGGAGGGGCAGCTGATGTTGTTCGCGCCCAACCGCTTTGTGATGGATTGGGTAAACGAAAAGTACCTTCGGCGCATTGAAGAGGTTCTCAAGGATCTGAACGGTGGTCAGGCGCCCCGGGTTAACATGAAGGTGGGATCGGCGCCCCGGGAAAGTGATCCGGTCAAGCGCTCGGAAATGCCTGCCCGGCTGAACGGCCAGGTGCTGGAGGAAGCCGGGAGTCGGGTCACGGAAGAGGAAAGAGGCGTCGCCGCGACGGTGCCCGGATCAACGTCTGTGCGACCCAAAAGTTATAGTGAGCGCCGGCCGGTTCAGATTGAAGGGGATATCAAGCACCAGAGTTTTCTCAATGAAGGCTTCACCTTTGAAACCTTTGTAGAGGGTAAGTCCAACCAGTTGGCGCGGGCGGCGTCCATGCAGGTGGCTGAAAATCCGGGTGGCGCCTACAATCCTCTTTTCCTCTACGGTGGCGTGGGTCTGGGTAAAACCCACCTGATGCATGCGATTGGGAACGAGATTGTCCGTCGCAATCCCAAGGCAAAAGTGGCATACCTCAGGTCAGAGCGTTTTGTGGCCGATATGGTCAAGGCGTTACAGCTCAATGCCATTAATGAATTCAAGCGCTATTACCGGTCGGTGGATGCCCTGCTCATCGATGATATCCAGTTTTTTGCCCGCAAGGAGCGTTCCCAGGAAGAATTCTTCCATACCTTTAATGCGTTGCTTGAGGGCGGCCAGCAGGTCATTGTGACCTGTGATCGTTTCCCGAAAGAAATCGTCGACATGGAAGAACGGCTTAAATCCCGGTTTGGTTGGGGGTTAACGGTCATGGTGGAGCCTCCGGAGCTTGAAACCCGGGTAGCCATATTGATGAAAAAGGCGGAGCAGGCCAACGTCAAGCTGAGCAGTGAAGCGGCCTTTTTTATTGCCCAGAAAATCCGATCGAATGTTCGGGAGCTTGAAGGAGCGCTGCGTTTGGTGATAGCGAATGCTCACTTCACGGGTTCCGAAATCACTCCCCCGTTTATCCGTGAAAGTCTGAAAGACCTGTTGGCACTTCATGAGAAGCAGGTGAGTATTGATAATATTCAGCGCACCGTCGCGGAATATTACAAGATCAAGGTGGCGGATCTGCTGTCGAAACGGCGGACCCGCATAGTGACCCGGCCACGGCAGGTTGCCATGTCTCTGTCCAAGGAGCTGACCAATCACAGCCTCCCGGAGATTGGTGATGCTTTCGGCGGTCGCGACCACACCACCGTGCTGCATGCATGTAAGAAAATCGTGGAGTTGCAGGAGACTGATCCGGGCATCCGCGAGGATTATCAGAATTTTATGAGACTGCTGACAACCTGATGCCGGGCGTTGGCGAACAACATTCACCCTTCCAACATAAAGAAAGCTGAGTGCCATGAAACTGACGATCAGCCGTGAATCCCTGCTTATCCCGCTGCAAAGCATTGCGGGCGTCGTGGAAAAGAAACAGACCATGCCCGTGCTGTCCAACGTATTGCTGGTGGCGGAAGACAATACCCTGACCCTGACCGGGACCAACATGGAAGTGGAACTGGTTGCCCGGGTAACACCGGTGCATGTGGATCAGCCTGGCCGGATTACTGTTCCGGCCCGCAAGCTGTCCGACATCTGCCGGGCCCTGGGTGATGAGGCACCGATGGAGCTGTCGCTGGAAGGCGATCGTTTGCATCTGCGCTGTGGTGCAAGTCATTTCACTCTGTCCACGTTACCAGCTGAGCACTTCCCCAATGTGGAAGACGAAGCGGAAAGTTTCCGGCTGGAACTGCCCCAAAAAGAGTTGGGTCAAATGCTGGATACAACCGCCTTTGCCATGGCTCAGCAAGACGTTCGTTACTACCTGAACGGGTTGCTGCTGGAAGTGGATAAGGATCATGTGCGGACGGTTGCCACCGATGGTCACCGTCTGGCTATGGCTCACCTGGACCTGCCGACGAATTGTCCGGAACTTCGCCAGGTTATTGTGCCCCGTAAAGGCGTGCTGGAACTGGCACGGTTGCTTGAGGATGTGGAATCACCGGTCACCCTGGTGATTGGCGATAATCACCTGCGCGCGACCGTGGGCGCTTACACCTTCACCTCAAAACTGATTGAGGGCAAATTCCCGGACTATAACCGGGTGATTCCCCGGGGCGGCGACAAAGTGGTACTGGCAGACCGCGCCACGCTCAGGAATACGCTGCAACGGGCGGGGATTCTGTCTCACGAGAATATTCGGGGTGTGCGCCTGAATCTTGCCCCTAACGAACTCCAGGTATTCGCCAATAATCCGGATCAGGAACAGGCCGAAGACGCGCTGCCTGTGGATTATCAGGGCGAATCCCTGCAGATCGGTTTTAATGTAGGCTACCTGGTGGACGTGATGAACGCACTGGATGAGGATCAGGTAAAGATGACCCTGTCCAACCCCAACAGCAGTGCGTTGATCGAAGCGCAGAACGATGCCCGTTGTCTTTACGTGGTTATGCCCATGAGGCTGTAGGAGGATGAGACTGATGAGTGCCGTAACGAATGGAATCAAAGGAGCTTTCCGGATTGGGCAGACTGTGTCGGTACTCGGGCGCACAGGGATCAACTGGGTTCGGGGAGATCGTCCCCCGACACCCCGGCTGCTGAGGCAGACATTTGAATCACTGGGTGCCACCTACATAAAGCTCGGGCAATTTATCGCCAGCTCACCGACGTTCTTCCCCAAGGAGTACGTTGAGGAATTCCAGAACTGCCTGGATAAGACACCCAACCTCCCCTTTGGCGTGATCCGGAAGATCATTACTGAGGAACTGGGGCGTCCGCTGGACGAAGTCTATTTGGACATTGATCCTGTAGCCCTGGCGTCCGCCTCTATTGCGCAGGTACATGCCGCAAGACTGGTGACCGGTGAAGACGTGGTCATCAAGGTACAGAAGCCGGGTGTTGAGAATATCCTGCTGACGGATCTGAACTTTCTGTATCTGTCTGCGCGGATTCTGGAAACACTGGCGCCGAAATTGTCCTGGACCTCCATGTCCGGGATTGTCGAAGAAATCCAGCGGACCATGATGGAGGAATGTGACTTCATCAAGGAAGCCAACAACCTGAAGGTGTTCCGGGAATTTCTGCACGATACTCATAACCAGGATGCGGCCGTCCCCCGGGTTTTCGAACATTGCAGTACCCGTCGAATCCTGACCATGGAACGTTTTCACGGGGTGCCGTTGACCGATCTGGAAAGCATCAGGGGTTATGCCCGGGATCCGGAGCGGACGTTGATCACGGCGATGAACACCTGGTTTGCGAGTCTGACCCAGTGTGAATTTTTCCACGCGGACGTTCATGCCGGAAACCTGATGGTCCTGAAAGATGGGCGAGTCGGGTTTATCGATTTCGGAATCGTGGGCCGGATAAAGCCGGATACCTGGCAGGCGGTCAGTGATTTTATTTCTGCGGTGATGGTTGGAAATTTCGAGGGCATGGCCGACGCCATGATCCGTATTGGAATTACCCATAAGACTGTCCGGGTGGACGAGCTTGCCGGCGATCTTCGCAGGCTCTACCAACAGATGGACAAGATGGTACCCGACGAGGTTCCTTACGAGGCCGATAAGGCCGAAGACGATGTGAATCATATTCTGATGGATATGGTAAAAATCGGGGAAAGCCATGGACTCCACTTCCCCCGGGAATTTGCCTTGTTACTGAAACAGTTTTTGTATTTTGATCGCTATGTGCACATCCTCGCGCCGGAAATGGATGTGTTCATGGATGAGCGGCTGAATATGCTTCATTGAGGCGGTCGCCTTCAGGCATTGGCTTTTGTACACTAAGGCAGCGTTACCGGAAGCGGTAACGCTGCCTTTTTCATTGTGCGGATTCTTTTTTCGGCTCCTTCCTTTCCGCTTCGAGTTCTCTTGTCTATGGCGTTAGTTAAATTCCAGACTGAAAACTTCCGCAATCTGTCGTCGGCGCCCGTGACCTTTTCTCCTTCCTTTAACCTCCTGTATGGAGAGAACGGCAGTGGCAAAACCAGCGTTCTGGAAGCTATTGGTTATCTGGGGTTGGGGAGATCGTTCCGGGTAAATCGGCATCAGGCGGTAGTGCACCATGGTGAGCAGCGATTCACCGTGTTTGGCGGACTCGATCACGGACTGACGGACGATGCCAGGAAAAGCGGTAATGGTCTGGTACATCGGTTGGGTATCTCCCGCGATGTGGTGCAGAAAGAGACTGCGTTGCGGGTCGACGGCGAAGGCGTTCGTAGTTTGTCCTCGCTTGCAATGCATTTACCGGTATCGGTGATTGATCCGGGCGTTTTCGATGTCGTTGCCGGGGGGCCGGGGAAACGACGGCAGTTCCTCGATTGGGCAGTGTTCCACGTGGAACCTTCATTTGCGTCAGTGTGGCAGCAATGTCAGAGAGTGACATCACAGCGGAATCAAACGCTCAGAAATGGTAGACTGGACGAATCCTTATTGCGGGTCTGGGACCGCCAGTACGCTGCCTTGAGTGACCGGATCAATGACGCCCGAATCAATACGTTTGTCCGCTTCAAGGCCGCATTCGAAGCGCTGGTCAGGGAAGTTGAAGTGCAGTGGACCGAAGGGTTGAAGCTCGAATTTTACGCCGGGTGGGATGCCACTCAATCCCTGGTGGACGTACTGGTAGGCCATCGGGAGCAGGAGCGTAAAATGGGGCACACCCTTTATGGGCCCAACCGCGCGGATATCCGGTTGAGGTTTCAGGGACGGCCCGTTGCGGAAACCTTCTCCCGGGGCCAGCAGAAAACCCTGGTAATTTTGATGAAGATTGCCCAAGGCATGGTGTTGAGTGACATGGGCAAACAGGTGACCTTTTTGCTTGACGATATTAATGCCGAGCTGGATGAAGGGCACAGGGCGATGTTGGCCCGCAGGTTACAGGCATTGCGTTGTCAGGTGTTTATTACGTCGATCGAACGGCCTCGGGTTGGTCAGCTTTGGCCGGACGGGAAGGCACCAGAATACAGAATGTTCCACGTGGAACATGGCAAATTGATGGAAGAATAAGACCGGTGCGGAACGCTAAGATGCCCCGGCCTAATCACGCTTCAGGAGTTTCCGAATGAGTGAATCGAACTACAATTCCTCCAGTATCAAAGTCTTGAAGGGACTGGATGCGGTGCGAAAACGGCCCGGCATGTACATCGGTGATACCGATGATGGCACAGGCCTGCACCACATGGTCTTTGAATTGGTGGATAACTCCATCGATGAAGCGCTGGCGGGCCACTGCTCCGAGATCGGCGTTGTTATTCACCCCGATGAATCGGTAACGGTAAAAGACAATGGTCGTGGTATTCCGGTGGACCTGCACGAGGAAGAAGGCGTCTCCGCCGCCGAAGTTATCATGACGGTTCTGCACGCCGGTGGTAAATTTGATGATAATTCCTACAAGGTCTCCGGTGGTCTGCATGGCGTAGGCGTGTCGGTTGTTAATGCCTTGTCCTCTACCCTGACCCTGACCATTCGTCGCGATGGCAAGGTCTACGAGCAAACCTATACCCACGGTGTACCGGACGCCCCTTTGGGCCCCGTTGGTGAAACCGACGCATCCGGTACCAAGGTTCACTTCATTCCGTCACCGGAGACCTTCACCCATATCGAATTCCACTACGACATTCTGGCCAAGCGCCTGCGGGAGCTTGCGTTCCTGAACAGTGGTGTGCGCATTCGTCTCACAGACGAGCGCAGCGGCAGAGAAGAAGTGTTTGAATACGAAGGCGGTTTGCGGGCATTTGTTGAGCATCTGAACACCAACAAGACGCCGATTAACCGGGTGTTCCACTTCAACCGTGAGCGTGAAGACGGCATCGCCGTGGAAGTGGCGATGCAGTGGAACGATGCCTTCCAGGAAAACCTTTACTGTTTCACCAACAACATTCCCCAGCGGGATGGTGGTACTCACCTGGCCGGTTTCCGCGCCGCCCTGACCCGGTCCCTGAACAACTATATCGAGCACGAAGGCCTCGGTAAGAAAGCGAAGGTCGCTACGTCTGGTGATGATGCCCGGGAAGGCCTGACCGCGATTGTCAGCGTCAAGGTCCCAGATCCGAAGTTTTCTTCCCAGACCAAAGACAAGCTGGTGTCGTCGGAAGTGAAAACTGCGGTCGAACAGGAGCTGTATCAGAGCTTCGCCGATTACCTTCAGGAACAGCCCAACGAAGCCAAGCTGATCGTCAACAAGATGATTGAAGCGGCCAGGGCCCGTGAGGCGGCGCGCAAGGCCCGTGATATGACCCGTCGCAAGGGCGCTTTGGATATTGCCGGCCTGCCTGGAAAACTGGCGGATTGTCAGGAGAAGGATCCGGCACTTTCAGAACTGTACATTGTGGAGGGTGACTCGGCCGGTGGCAGTGCCAAACAGGGCCGGGACCGCAAGACCCAGGCGATCCTGCCGTTGAAGGGCAAGATCCTGAACGTGGAGAAAGCCCGGTTCGACAAGATGCTGTCCTCAGCAGAGGTCGGTACCCTGATCACCGCCCTTGGCTGCGGAATCGGCCGGGAGGAATTCAACCCGGACAAACTTCGGTACCATTCCATCATCATCATGACCGATGCGGATGTGGACGGCTCCCACATCCGTACCCTGCTGCTGACTTTCCTGTTCCGCCAGATGCGCGAAATCATCGAACGTGGCCATGTCTTTATTGCCATGCCGCCGCTGTACAAGGTCAAGCGAGGTAAACAGGAACAGTACCTGAAGGATGAGAAAGCCAAGGAGGCCTACCTCACCCAGACGGCTCTGGAAGGCGCACAGCTGTACGTAAACCCTGAAGCACCGGCGATCAAGGACTCCGCGCTGGAAACCATGGTTAAGGACTATCAGGCCGTGATGGCCATGATCGGAAGGCTGTCCCGGGCGTATCCCGCCAAGGTGCTGGAACAGATGCTTCAGAACATCACTCTCAAGTCAGAGCACCTGAAGGATGAAGAAACGGTGACCCGCTGGGTCGCACGCCTGGGCGAGGGGCTGGATCTGGATACCCGTACCGGCACCAAGTACACGTTCTCGGTCACTAAGGATCCCGAGCGGGATCTGTACCTGCCGAAGGTCACCATCTATGTTCACGGGATTCCCCATGAGCACGTCTTCAGCCATGAATTCTTTGAGTCGTCTTCCTACGGCGCTATTGCCCGCATGGGCGAAACCCTGGATGGCCTGATTGAAGAGGGTGCCTATATCCAGCGTGGTGAGCGCAAGCAGCCGGTTCTGTCCTTTGAAGGCGCTCTGGACTGGTTGATGAAGGAAGCCCAGCGTGGCTTGAGTATTCAGCGTTACAAGGGCCTCGGTGAAATGAACCCGGATCAGCTGTGGGAAACCACCATGGATCCGGAAACCCGTCGCATGATGAAAGTGACCATTGAAGATGCCTTCGCGGCCGACCAGATATTCACCACCCTGATGGGTGACGATGTGGAGCCGCGGCGTAACTTTATCCAGACCAACGCTCTGGAAGTCACCAACCTGGACATTTGATTCGTCAACGTTCTGATGAATAAAAAAAGCGGCGAAGGTTACTAACCTTCGCCGCTTTTTTTCGTCCAGGATTTACCGTTATCAGCGTTGTTCTATTTCCTTGATGTCGATTCCGCGGACTTTTCCTTTTCAGCAAGGTGCGGCGCCATAACCTCTTCCAGGGTAAACCCGGTCAGTCGGCGAATGGTGCGCCACAGGTAGTAAAAAATGAGCACCATCATCACCATCGAGGGAACGGCAATCATGGGATAGCTGACCAGCGTCATTTGGCCAAGCTCTTCGTTGAAGGCCTCGGTCCCGGAGGGGCTGACCACGATCCACTTGGCGAGCACGTAATTCATGATCGACGAGAACAGAAACGTGCCTGCAAAAAAGTAGCTGGCCTTCTGTAGCCGTTGTTCGAATTCGTCGACCTGATTGTGTTCTTCCAGAGAGCGCTGGATCTTCTCAACATCCAGTACGTTCGGGTTATACAGCAGGGTCCGGACCAGCGGGTACTTCGTCCATGTGGATATCAGTACGGCCAGACCAATGATGGCAGGAATCGCTGCTTCCTTGATGGCGAGCCAGCCGGCATCCAGCTCCAGTAATCCGATGCCTCCTGTGAGCCCCACACTGATCAGACCCAGCACTGCAATAAAATTCTTCTTGTGGTACTTAACCAGCTCGAACAGCCCCCAGCCCAGGGGAAAGGCGAGCCCGATCAGCAAGGCATTCACACTGCCCAAGTGCTCATCGCCACTGAGTTTCATCAGGATCACGGAAGGAATAATGATACTGACCAGCAGATCGACCCAGGGCCTTGGTTTGTGGTCCGGAATGTTGGAGGAACTCGGAGAGGTCATGGTTTAGCCTGGTTGGTGAAACAACAGCAGGCCGAACGGCACTGCCGGAGAACTCACCGCAGTATACGATGAATCCGAAGGCTTGCGTAGGCGCACAAAAAAGCCGGGCCCTTGAGCCCGGCTTTGATCTTCACAGAAAGTCTAAAGGGTTTTAAGCCCCAACTTCCTTCAGGCTCTCTTCCACAATCGCGAGCCCTTCTTCCAGCACATCGTCCCCAATGGTCACCGGCATCAGGAACCGCAAGGTATTGCCGTACATACCACAACTCAGCAGAATCAGCCCCTTCTCCTTGGCCTTCTTGGTCACCGCAGCCGCCAATTCCGGCTTCGGCGTATGGCTGGATTTGCTTTCTACCAGCTCAAAAGCCGCCATGGGACCGAGGTTGCGGACGTTATCCACATGCTCGAACTGCTCCTGCCACTGGCTGAAACGCTTGTTCAGCTTTTCGCCGAGTGCCTGGGCCTTGCCAAGGATGTCCTCTTCCTTGAACACATCGAATACCGCCAAAGCTGCAGCACAGGCGGTCGGGCTGCCGGTGTAGGTACCGCCCAGAGAGTTTGGTCCGGAAGCATCCATGTGCTTGTCCGTACCCACGATGGCCGAAATTGGCATACCGTCGGCCATACTCTTGGCCATGGTTATCAGGTCCGGCTCAATACCGCTGTGTTCAATGGCAAACATCTTGCCGGTACGGCCAAAGCCGCTCTGAACTTCGTCCACAATCATCAGGATGTCGTTGTCATCGCAGATCTTGCGGATTTCCTTC
Organism: Marinobacter sp. B-21; assembly: GCF_056857895.1. Lineage (NCBI taxonomy): Bacteria > Pseudomonadati > Pseudomonadota > Gammaproteobacteria > Pseudomonadales > Marinobacteraceae > Marinobacter > Marinobacter sp. B-21. The sequence goes on along the minus strand of NZ_JBSXNZ010000089.1, from coordinate 174,641 downwards.
AGGAAACTGGTCGGTGCGGCGTAAAAACCGCCCTCGCCCAGTACCGGCTCAATCACGATGGCCGCCGTATTGTTGGCCGGTGAGTCCGCTTTCATGGTCATCTTCAAACCACGAAGTGCTTCGTCTTCGCTGACCCCGTGATACGGCACCGGGTATGGTGCGCGGTAAACCGTGCCTGGCATCGGCCCGAAATCGGTCTGGTAGGGCGCCGCTTTACCGTTCATGGCCATGGTGTAGAAGGTACGGCCGTGATAACCACCATCAAAGCAGATCACGTTGGTTTTGCCAGTGGCTGCCCGGGCGATCTTCATTGCGTTTTCCAGGGCTTCCGCACCGGAGTTGGCCAGCATAACCTTGGCGTGGCCCTTGACCGGAGCCACTTCGCTGAGCTTCTGCGCCAGCTTTACGTAGCCCTCATAGGGCATCACCGTCTGGCAGGTGTGCATCAGCTTGTCCAGCTGGGCCTTTACCGCCTCTACCACTTTCGGGTGGCGGTGGCCGATGTTAAGTACGCCGATGCCGCCGGCAAAATCGATCATGCGTTTGCCGTCTGCATCCCACAGCTCCGCATTCGTTGCATGGTCGGCAAACTGTTCATTGGGACTTGCCGCGCCCGCTGCAACGTAGCGTTCTTTGAGTGCCTGCAATTCTTTATTGCTCACTTTGCCATTCTCCCTGGGTTCAGGTTCAGAAGTTTCACCTACCAGTGTAAGTAGTACGGTGACAGGAAACAAACCGACTATTGTCGCTGTCAGGCGGCGTTTTCCCGAAACTGCAGTTTTGCCAGCCGCCGATAGAGACCATTATGGCGCATTAATTCGTCGTGGGTACCCACGGCCAGCAGGCGGCCCTGATCGAGAACCGCGATGCGATCTGCGTCTCTGACGGTCGCCAGTCGATGGGCAATCACCAGCGTGGTGCGCCCGGTTGTGAGTGCTGGCATGGCTTGCTGAATGAGATTTTCACTCTCCGCATCCAGCGCACTGGTGGCTTCGTCCAGCAGGAGAATCGGGGCATCGGCCAACAAGGCCCGGGCGATGGCAAGGCGCTGCTTCTGCCCGCCGGACAATCCCAGGCCGGCATCCCCCAGGGATGTCCCGTAGCCCTTGGGCAGGCTCTGGATAAAGTCATGGGCGTAGGCTATCCGTGCGGCCTGCTCGACATCCCCCTGGCTCGCATCCGGACGGGCATAGCGGATGTTGTCCGCCACCGTGCCATGAAACAGCGCCGGGTTCTGGGGCACCAGGGCAAAACACCGGCGCAAGGATTCCAGAGACAGGTCAGCCGTATTTATCCCGTCAATCAGAATCCGGCCCTGATCGGGCTGGTAAAAATGCAGTAACAGATCGAACAGGGTCGATTTGCCCGCGCCAGACGGGCCCACCAGTGCCAGGGTTTCTCCGGCTTTCACCTCCAGGGTAAAGTCAGAGAGTGCAGGCTGCTCCGGACGCCCAGGGTAACTGAAGCCCAGGTGCTCAATGCGGATCTCGCCTTTGATGGGATCCGGAAGGGCTTTGCCCGCATTCTTTCGAACAAATTCCGGCTCCGTTTGCAGCAGTTCGAACAGCCGCGCCGCCGAGCCTGCTGCTCTCTGAAGTTCACCAATCACCTCACTGATGGCGCCTGCCGCCACCCCCACCAGCAGGCTGTAGAATACAAACGCCGCCAGTTCACCGGGGCTGATGCGGCCATGAATGACATCCAGCCCGCCAATCCAGATGACGATGCCCACGGCCCCCATCACCAGGGAAATGGCCAGAGTGGTCAGCCAGGCGCGCTGACGGATACGCTGCCGGGCAATCTCGAAGGCCTTTTCCGAAACCCCGGCAAAAAAGCGCCGGTCATGGGGCTGGTGATTGAAGGCCTGAACGGTCTTGATCTGGGTCAGGTTCTCGCCCACGTAGCTGCCGACGTCCGCGACCCGGTCCTGACTGAGACGGGACAGCGCCCGCACCCGCCTGCCGAAAAACAGGATCGGTGCGATCACCAGGGGAAACCCCAGCAGAATGATACTGGCCAGTTTGGCGTTGGTAATGAACAGGAGCAGCAAACCCCCAACCAGCATGAGGGCGTTGCGCAGGGCAATGGACACAGTGGAGCCAATCACCGACTGCAGCACCGTGGTATCCGCGGTAAACCGCGACTGGATTTCCAGGGCACGGTTCTGCTCAAAGAAGCCGGGATGAAGATCAATCAGGTGGTTGAATACCTTCTTGCGAATGTCCGCCACCACCCGTTCGCCGATCCACGACACTAGATAGAACCGGGTAAACGAGCCGAATGCCAGGCCCAGCACCAGCACAAAGAACAGACCGATAGCTTTTGCCAGATTCTCAGGGGATTCGGTGGCCAATCCCTGATCCACAAGGATTCGTAAACCCTGACCAAGACCCAGAGTAATTCCCGCAGTGAAAATCAACGCCACCAGAGCACCGGCCACGGCTCGGCGGTAGGGGCTGATAAATCCAATAACCAGTTTCAGGGCCTTGCGGTGACGGGTTCTGATGATGTGCCTCCTGAGTGCCGGCTGCTGTAGACTCTGGCAACCATACGATTTGTTCTCCAACAGGACCTATCATACATCCGGGTAGAGCGCGAGTGGGTGGTAGTGACTTCCGGGACACGCTGTAAATAGGTCCCTGTACGCTCGGCAAAAGCCATCCATGGCTTTTGACGGTCCCGGAAGACACTCTACCACCCACTCGCGCTCCCCAACCTTGGAGTTATTCGCAACAGTGAGAGCCTACGCTGATAACGATTATCCCGCTGACCACAAACCCGACTGGAAAGTGATTGCCGGTCTCTGGCCTTATCTGGCCGAGTTTCGGGGCCGGGTGGCCCTGGCTCTGGCATTGCTGGTCCTGGCTAAACTGGCAACGGTGGCCACTCCGGTGGCGCTGAAGTACATCGTCGACTATCTGGACCAGACCCGTGGCGCGGACATGCTGCTGTGGATTCCGGTGGTACTGGTGGTGGCTTATGGTTCGCTGCGTTTTGGGGCCACCCTGTTCAGCGAATTGCGGGATGCGGTGTTCGCCCGTGTAGCAGAGCGTGCCATGCGTCGGGTGTCGTTGCGGGTCTTCGAGCACCTGCATCACCGGGAACTGGCCTTCCATCTGGACCGAAAAACCGGAGGCCTGGCCAGGGATATCGAACGGGGCACCAACGGCATCAGTTTCCTGCTGCGTTTCACCCTGTTCAATATTGCCCCCACCCTTCTGGAAATCCTGATGGTCGCCGGCATCCTGTTCGTGGCGTTCAATGTGGGATATGTCCTGGCCATTCTGGTGGCTGTGGCCGTTTATGTGGTCTTTTCCATCAAAATTACCGAGTGGCGTACCCGGTTTGTGCGGGAGGCCAATGCCCGGGATAACCAGTCCAACTCCCGGGCGATAGACAGTCTGCTTAACTATGAAACCGTCAAGTACTTCAACAATGAGCGCTATGAATCGCAGTTGTACGACGTGGATCTTGAGGACTGGGAACAGGCACGGCTGAAGAACCGCCTGTCACTGGCGGCCCTGAACTCGGGCCAGGCGCTGATCATCGGCCTGGCGATGATCGTGATTATGGCCATGGCAGTGCGGGAAGTGGCGAGCGGCGCGATTACCCTTGGTGACTTCACCATGATCAACGCCTACCTGTTGCAGCTGTTTATTCCCCTGAATGCATTGGGTTTTGTATATCGGGAAATCCGTCAGGCGCTGGTCAATATCGAGCGGCTGTTCAAACTGCTCGGGGACGAGCCGGCCATTCAGGATGCACCGGAGGCCAGGGAACTGGCTGTGGATAACGCTGAGGTGCGCTTCGACCACATTCACTTTGCCTATCGCCCGGATCGCCCGATTCTGCAGGATGTGAATTTTTCCATTCCGGCCGGCCATACGGTGGCCGTGGTCGGCGCCAGTGGTGCCGGCAAGTCTACCCTCGCCCGCCTGCTGTTCCGTTTCTACGATGTCGATAAAGGGGCCATCCGCATTGATGGTCAGGATATCCGCCAGGTCACCCAGGACAGTCTGAGATCGGCCATCGGTGTGGTGCCCCAGGATACGGTGCTGTTCAACGATACCCTTTACCGGAACCTGGCTTATGGGCGGCCAGAGGCCACGGAAGAAGAGGTGTACCGGGCAGCGCGCCTGGCGCATCTGGAAGATTTTATCCACAGCCTGCCGGATGGCTATGAAACCAAAGTGGGTGAGCGCGGTTTGAAACTATCGGGTGGCGAGAAACAACGGGTGGCCATTGCCCGGGTGATTCTCAAGAACCCGCCGTTGCTGATTCTGGATGAGGCTACCTCTTCCCTGGATTCGTTGTCGGAACAGGCGATCCTGGGCGCACTGAAGGAAGTCAGCCAGCAGCGGACGACGCTGGTGATTGCCCACCGCCTTTCCACTATCCGTGATGCCAACACCATCCTGGTGATGGACGGCGGCCGGATCGTCGAGAGTGGCAGCCACAACGCGCTGCTGGCCGCCGGTGGCCACTACGCCCATCTGTGGGCGCAGCAGCACCGGAGTAGCGACGACACAGACACTAGCCCTCGCTGAGTCTCCTGGCCAGCCCGGAGGCGCGGATTACCTGCTGCCCAACGCTGTCTTTCAGAACCTGGGAGTCGCCGGTAATCAGGCTGAACCAGTTTTTCGCCCGGGTGATGCCGGTGTAGATCAGCTCCCTGGTCAGCACCGGGCTGAGGCGGTCCGGCAGTACCAGGCAGGTATGGTTGAACTCGGAGCCCTGGGATTTGTGCACGGTCATGGCGTACACGGTTTCCTGTTGCTGTAGCCGGCTGGGGGAAATCCAGCGGATGGCTCCGGTGCTGTCGCCGCTCGGGAAGGCGACCCGCAGCGTGTCTTTGGGTTCACCGGATTCGGTCCTGTCCCAGGGCACGTTGAAGGTAATGCCGATATCCCCGTTCATCAGGCCCAGGTTGTAGTCGTTGCCGGTGACCAACACCGGCCGGCCAGCGTACCAGCCTTCCGCCCTGGGGATCAGCTTTTCCGCCAACAGATGCCGGGCAACCCGGTCGTTCAGACCTTCCACCCCCCAGGGACCCTTGCGCAGGGCACAGAGGATCTGAAAGTCGTTGAAGGCGTCCAGAACCCGAACCGCCAGGGCATCCCAGTCTTCGCGAGGACTGGTTTCTGTCAGGCCGTGATCCTGCATCCGTTTCAGGTAATGGCAATAACCGACTGGCGGCGGTAACTCCTTGTTATTCAATACCCGACCCTGCCCGGCGTTGCGGAAAGCCTCCGGCGTGCCGGTAATGGCATGGCGGCAAATCAGCGCCTGTGTTTGCTCCGGATCTGGCCTTGCTTTGTCGCCATTCAGCCAGACCACATCCTCGAACTCTGCTTCCCGGATCTGGTGCAGCACAGCGCTATCAAGAGCGTTGGTGTTCACAGCGTCCGAGAGCGCCCGGATACCGCTGTCTTGCTGGAACCGGTAGCTCTTGCGCAGCATGGCCACGGCCTGGTCCAGGGGTTGGCCGCCAGGATCAATCAGGGTCTCCGGAACCTGATTGCCGGTGATGGCGGTAAGCCACCGGGCGGTTTCCGGGGTGTAATGCGCTTTCAGAGCACGCTGGCACAGCTCACCCAATACCGCACCGGCATCCACCGAGGCCAACTGGTCCTTGTCCCCCAGCAGGATCAGTTGGGCATTGGCGGGCAGGGCGTCGAACACCGAGGCCATCAGGTCCACATCCACCATGGAGGCTTCGTCGATCACCAGAATGTCCACCAGCAACGGGTTGTCGCGGTTGTGGCGGAACCTGCGGGTATCCGGCCGGCTACCAAGCAGGCGGTGCAGGGTGGTGACCCTGGTGGGAATATCCTCCAGCTGTATGTTGCCCGGCAGTTGGTCCAGTGGCAGACGACTGACCGCACCGCCAATGGATTCGTTCAGGCGGGCGGCAGCCTTGCCGGTGGGGGCGGCCAGACGAATGCGGTATTTCCGGCCGGCCCGTTCCGGGGACTCACCTGCTACTGCCTGCAGCGCCGCCAACAGGTTGACCACGGTGGTAGTCTTGCCAGTGCCGGGGCCGCCGGTGATCACCGAAAAGCGGTTACGGGCGGCCAGGGCGCAGGCGAGTTTCTGGTAATCCACCGGTTCCGGTGACTGGAACAGTTGGTCAAGAGTTTTGGACAGGGTTTGGGCCGGGGCGGAATCCGGCTCCGCCAGGGGTGATGGCAGGGCCAGACGCTGCTGAATCCCTTCGGCAATGCGCTGTTCATAGCGCCAGAAACGGCGCAGGTAGAGCCGGGTCTCGTTCACTACCAGGGGAGTAGTCAGTGAGCCATCACTAACCGCTAGAGAACCGTTCAGGGCGGCTTGGCAATCGGCCAGGGTAATCCGCGTAAGCAGATCGCCGGGTTTCAGCTGGCTCAGCCCGGCCGCTTCGGATTCGGTGAGGGTGTCGCGAACTGGCTCCTCCGGCGGCAGCGACAGGGTGTTGCCTGTATCCGCCAGCAGGTTGGCCAGATCAATACAGACATGGCCCCGGCCCACTTGATGGGAGGTCAATGCCGCCAGCAGCAGAACCAGTGGATTGGGGCGTTCGCCCTGCTCTTCCGACAGTTCACAGATCAGCCGGGCAAAACCCACATCCAGGGGGCGTAGCCATTCTGCCTGTTGCCATTGCTGGAGCAGAGCCTCGGTTTTATCCAGGCTGGTGAGCAAACCAGAGGTGTCAACGGCCCTGTTTTCCGGCCCGGGCATGGGGGCGACGTGCGGGGTGGAATCCCCAAAATCCAGCGCGATCTGGTTTTCGGTATTGTGGGTGTGAGTGCGGGTACGGCTCATGCGGCCACCCTCCCTGGCACGGATTCACCATCAAACAGGGCATCCAGCTGTTCAATCAACGCTCTCGGTGGTTTGTCGGTAAAGGCGCCACCGGTGGTGGAATTGACCCCCCGCAGGAACAGGTAGACGGCGCCGCCGATGTGCTGGTCGTAGTCGTAACCGGGCAGCCGGGCTTTCAGCAACCGGTGCAGTGCCAGCAGGTACAGCACATATTGCAGGTCGTAGCGTTTATCCAGAATGGCGTTACCCATGGCCTGATCAGTGTAGGCGCTGTCTTCCTCGCCCAGGGTATTGGATTTGTAGTCCAGCACGTAATACTGCCCGTTGTGTTCAAACACCAGATCGATAAAGCCCTTGAGCATACCGTTAAAGCGGTTCTCCTCCACTCGGGGCCGGTCGGCGCCGTTCAGGGTGTAATGGGTCACCAGCTGGTCGAGCTTGCCGATGCTGACGTTGCGGCTCTCAAACCAGAATTCCAGTTCCGGGCGCAGGGTGGCCAGGTCTGCCAGGCTGACGCTTTCAGTGCCAGAGCGTTGCAGTTGTAGTGGCCGGGTGATCAGCGCCTGCAGCCAGTGTTCCAGCGGGTCCACCCAGTCATTCCAGCCCCGGGTGCCGCACCGGCGTGTAAGTTGTTCCCGGAGCGTGGACGGATTATCCACAACCCGCTGGAAGCCATGCTGGCTGCACCATTCCAGCAGTTCGTGCAGGAAGGTGCCGGGGCCGGCGCCTTTGGGGAAATTGTGCTGGTTTCGGTGAGCCGTCATCGGTGCTGTCTGCTCGCCGTCTTCCTGGGTGCTTTCCTCCAGCAGGTTCTGGGTCTGGGCGTCCTCCACCTCACCGGTGAACGCAACTCCGGTGCCGGCCATGCCGGTGTATTCGATGGCGGAGTAACTGGCAATCCACCAGTCCTCTTTCGCCTCACGGGTGGATTCCAACGCCGGGCCCAGGGCCTCCGGCGCCGGTTCGCTGTATTGAGTCTGTTCCGCTTCCGGCAGCGGGGTTATGGTAATTTCCGGTTGGCCTTCGCCCAGCCGGGTCAGGCAGTCGGTGATCCGACTCCCCGCTTCACCGGCGATCAGATAACCCAGGCCACTTTGCGGCCAGTTATCGAGGGCAGCAGCGCCTACCCAGGTCGCAAACCGGGCCCGGGTCAGGGCCACGTAGAGCTTGCGGATATCCTCGCCCAGACGCTCCCGGTCGGCCTTGGCAACGTCTTCGGCGTTGGGGTCGAAGACAGTGACCAGTTTGCCCTGGTCATCGTGGTAGCGCACAAAGGCCTGCTTTTCGCTCTGGGCCCGGTAAGCGGTGCCAAAGGGCAGGAACACCAGCGGGTATTCCAGCCCCTTGGACTTGTGCACGGTAATCACCTTTACCAGTCCGGCGTCGCTTTCCAGGCGTAAGGTGCGGTGTTCGTCTTCCTCGTCCGCCGCCCGCAGAATCCGGGTGTAGTGATGCACCAGGGCATGCTCGCCGTCCAGTTGCAGGCTGTCCTGCTGCAGCAGTTCGGCGATATGCAGGATGTCGGTCAGCCGCCGCTCGCCATCGGCCCGTTGCAGCAACCGGCCGGGCACCCCGAAATCCATCAGGAAACTGCGCAGCATGGGCAGTACACCCTGTTTCTGCCATTGCTGCTGGTAGCCCATAAACCGTTCGATTTCCCGCTCCAGGGCAATCTCATCGGTGAGCAACCGGTCCAGGGCCTGCCAGGACTGGCTCAGGGTGGGGGTGGCCAGCGCCGCGCGAATGCAGGCCAGTTGCCGGGGCTCGGCGAAGGCCCGCAGCCAGCACAGCATTTCCTTGGCTTCCTGTGAGGTCAGCACCGAATCCCGGTCCGACAGGTACACGCTCTTGATGCGCCGGCGGCCGAGGGCATCCCGCACCGCGCTGGCTTCGTTGCGGTTGTTGACCAGAATGGCGATGTCTTTGGGGGTTACCGGTTCCAGATCTGCCGGGTTCTCCGGCAGGGCAAAGCCGGCCTGCCCGGCCTGGCCCAGCGTGAGCAGACGGGCGATCTCGCTGGCGCAGGTTTCGGCGACATCGGCGGTGGCGGTGCCTTTGGCCAGGCCCTTCGGGTTGCCGTCTTTGCCCTCTTCCCCGGATTCGTGCGTCCAGAACATCAGGCTGGATTGAACCTCGCCGTTTACCGACCACAGGCGTTTGGTGCCGTTGGCGGCCACACCCTGGAATGGCAAGGGTGAGTTGTCGCCCTTGCCGAACAGGAAAGCGCCATCGCGGCTGTGCTGGTCGCTGTGTTCAAACACCCGGTTCACCGCAGCCACCATGGGTTTGGCGGAGCGGAAGTTCTTGCCCAGCGTGTAGGTGCGCTCTTTTACGCCCTGGCGGGCCAGAAGGTAGGTGTGGATATCGGCGCCCCGGAAACCATAAATGGCCTGCTTAGGATCCCCGATCATCAGCAGGCAGGTGTCCGGATCGCTGCCTTCCACATTGTAGACCCGGTTGAAGATACGGTACTGCACCGGGTCAGTGTCCTGGAATTCGTCGATCAGCGCCACCGGGAACTGGCGGCGGATGGTGGCGGCCAACTGATCACCCCGGGGCCCGTGCAAGGCTCCGTCCAGGCGGGTGAGCAGATCATCAAAGCCCATCTCCGAGCGTTTCTGCTTTTCCGATTCCAGCCGTTCGGCAATCCAGTGGCTGGCGTGGCGCAAAATGTCGGATTTGGCGCTGGGCTGGTTCTGGCTAAAGTCCATCAATGCTTCTATGGCTTCGAATGCCGGGTGATGGGGAGCGGGCTCCTCGCCTTTGAGAATATTGGCGAGGCCCTCAGGCGTCTGGTTTTTGAACCCGGCGGCATTGTCTATCTTGTCCGGTAACAGGTCGTCGGATTCCGCCCACGTGATCAGAGTGTCCCAGACCTTGACCATGGCGTTCTTGCTGGCGCCATGGAGCCGTTTGCTCTTGTTCAGGTCGTTCAGGAGGTCGATCACCTCTGCCTGCCACCGGTCCCAGGGATGGGCCTTCAGCGTTTGTGATTGCTGTTGACGCAGGCTGACCACCTGATTGATGGCCTGTTGCACGTTTTCCGGCGGGGTGCCCAGGCTGTCCGGATCATCGATCAGGTTGCGCACGGCCCTACGCAGGTCGGCCGGGGTTTTCCAGTGGCTCAGGGCCTCGTCCATCAGCGCCGGCGGCAGCGGGTACACAAAGGTGCGCCAGTAATCCCGGGTGACATCCTCCAGCAGTTCGCTCTGGTCGGTTTCCAGGGTGAGCTTGAACAGGCTGCCGCTGTCGAAGGCGTGCTCGCTGAGCATGCGGTTGCAGAAGCTGTGGATGGTGGACACTGCGGCTTCGTCCATCCATTCGGCGGCCAGCAGCAGCTTCTTGCGGCAGTCTGGCCATGTGGCCGGGTCCGGGTAACCTTCATTCCGAAGCTGGTAAATCAGTGCCGTTTCGGCCGGCGGATCGGACTCGTCGGGGGCATCGGAAAACACCTCGGCGGCCTGGGTCAGCCGGGTGCGGATACGGTCTCGCAGCTCTTTGGTGGCAGCCTCGGTGAAGGTAACCACCAGCAGGTTAGGCGGAAGCAGATTCTGCAGCGGGCTGTCTTCGGTCTGGCCATGGCCCAGCACCAGGCGTACGTAGAGGATGGCGATAGTGAAGGTTTTGCCGGTGCCGGCACTGGCTTCGATCAGGGCGCTGCCTTTCAGGGGCAGGGCGAGGGGGTTCAGACTGCGGCCAAGGGTGTGGTTGTTCATTTTGGGAAAGATACGCCATACCAAAGTTCTGCAGCGAGGAAGACGTAGACGCTCAGAGGTAGTTTGTAGATAGTTCGCATGGTGTGGGTTTTACCGCCAGGTTTTAAATTCATGGTTGTACTCCTGCCAACCGTTTGATGCCACCAATCAACTGATTAAAACTTTGGGACTGGTTCTCATCCAGTGACAACACTGGGCCAATGGCACGTGAGCCAGAGAGCTTCTGATAGGTTTTGGCGATACGTTTCAGTTCCTGGGCGGCGTTGTTGAGGCGATCCGGATCACGGTATTTCGCGTTGTTTTGTTGTTTGGCCAGTTTTTGTGGCCCAATCGTAGCGGCTACGGCATTCAAGTCGCCCAGATAAAAGCTTTCCAGCTCATGACAGGCAATGCGAATCAGTGCATCCGGTCGGCCTGCTCTATCACAAATGCCTGCCAGCTTGCCTTTAATCTCGTAGCAATCACCAGAATCCTGGTCTCGCATCACCAAAAAGCGAGCATGGGGGTTCTGCCAGCCACGTAATCGACGTGGAAGGCGTTTTTCCAAGTCCTGCTTGCCTTCAAATACCACATAACGTACGTTAATGCTGTCATCCAGAAGCCTGGGGACCACACCTTCCAGCATGGCTTTGGCGGATGGCTCCTCAAGAAAAAATACCAGTTCGGTCATCGTGGATCAGCCCCCGGGAAAAAGCCTTCTTTCCACAGGTAGCCCATCTGGTCCCCTTCGTTTATAAAGGCCTTCAACTGTGGGTCATCTTCCGCCCGACGAATGTGGGTATAGCCCTGCTCTTTCACCAGCCAGTACACTTCCTCAAGCTTTACCGCGTTCAGGAAATCGGGCGAGTGGCTGGACACAAATACCTGGCCACCCCGCTCAGCATAGGCACGGAATTCTTCAGCCAGCTCCCAGAGTAAGGTGGGGTAAAGCTGATTTTCCGGCTCTTCGATACACAGCAGCGGATGCGGCTCCGGGTCGTACAACAGCACCAGGTAGGCAAACATTTTGATGGTGCCGTCAGAGACGTACTTATCAATAAAGGGGTCTTTGAACGTGTCGTCCTGGAAGTTCAGGATCAGCCGTCCGTCCTGGGTTAATAAGGGTTCGACCTGACTTACACCGGGAACCCGGTGTTTCATTGCGGTGACGATGTTCTGAAAAATTTCCGGGTGACTTTCATAGATGTTGCGAGCCACCAGTTGTAGGTTATCACCGGAAACCGACAGATGTTCGTACTCACCAATGGCCTCTTTGCTACCTCTGGCGAGGTTGATGTGAAAATCCGACACATGCCAGTTCTCAATAAGCTGCCGAAAAGCATTGGCGGCTTTAAAGCGCTCGAACTGCCCTAAGCCTTTGATGGCAAGCGCATCTTTGCCGACATTCTGTTGTTCCCTCTCGAGCTCCTCATCCTGCTTGTCAAAGTCCTCCTCGTTGGTAATGGCATAGCCGGTTCCTTTGGTAAAATCGAGGAAGTGGTAAGGGGAGCCATAACGCCCGCGTTTGTAACGCAGCACTTCACGAAGTACCACTACCTGGCGGTTATCCATACCAACTTCGATAAGGTAGGTTACCAGTCGCTCGACTCCCGCAATATTCATCCGAAATTTGATTTCCAGCTCAATGGATTTGGTATCGTCTACGCCTCGGCTGAGCACCTCACGAAATCCTCCCCTGACCTGGAGAGCCTGTTTTACGTTGAATGTCAGGCAGTCTTTCAGAAAGCCAAAGACATCGAACAAGTTGGACTTCCCGCTTCCGTTGGCACCAACCACAACGCAAAACCGGGGGAGGTTTTTCATCTGGGCTTGGCGAAAGCTTTTGAAGTTTTTGATGCGAAGGCTTTCTATCAACATGGTTTTTCCCTTAAAAATCTAGCCAGGTTTGCTCGACTTTATCGCAGATGTGGTAAGACGCGGTCACACTGGTATGACAGGAGCCATCATTTCGCAGTAGGCGTGGCTTCCCAGGCCCATTGCATCCCAGGCAGCTACCACTGTGCAACCCTGGCACGCTCGAAATCAGGTGGCCAGACTCACTATGCCACGACAAAACCCGAGGAAGTTGCATCGTTTCCAAAAAAGGTCGCTCATTCCAAACTCCCAATCTGGTCCGCGGCCGACTTGCCCTGCTCCGCTTCCCACAGGGGCACATAGAGTTCATGCAACAAAGCTTCGAACTCGCCACTGGCCAGCAATAACTCCGGGCTTTCAAAGGCCCCGCGCAGGTAGCCGGTATCCCGCTCCAGGGCAGTGCTGTAGGCCTGTTCCGCATCGCTGATGGCCCGTTCGTGGTCACCCAGGAATTTCTTACTCTGGTAGAAGCTGTAAATCCAGGCAAAGCCGGCATCGCAGTGAATGGGCAGTGCCCGGGTGGTGGCATCCATCCAGCGGCTGAGGATGGCATCAAAATGGCGCTTGGCAATCTCCGGCGCCAGCGGCGCGAAACGGAATTTCCGACCCTCTTCCTTGCCCAGAATCAGGGTTTCAAACGGCTGGCCACCGAGCTGGCCGGCCAGGTGAATCACCCAGTCCCGCATCAGGTTGGCGTAGCGCACTTTCCTGCTGCCTCCGGAGCCGGTCAGCAGGCCGGAACTGGCCACCACCAGGCGGCACAGCTGGCCCGCAGGGTTGCAGCGCAGGCTGTCAATCAGATCCGCCACGTCCACGGCACCCATCGAGTTTTCGAACCGGTAGTCGAAGGGCAAGGGTTCAGCCACGGCCTCCGGCCATTCTGCGAGAGCGCTCTGGTAACGTTCGAACAGATCCGGCAAACGCCCGGACAGCTCCGAGCGCAGCCGGTGTTCGGTCACCCCCATGCCCAGATCCCCCCGGCGGGCCATGCGATCCAGAGTGTTTTCCAGCCGCTCGTGCAGCTCCTCTTCGGAGCCGGCTTTCAGTAGGCTGTCCTGAATCAGTTCGTTGTCCAGACGCCAGCGGTCCAGGCCATTCAGATCAAAGTTTTCGTTGTCGGTATCGTCGTCTTCGACATCCTCAAACCGCACCTGCAGGCGACGCTGGTAGAAGGTGTCGATGGGCTTTTTCAGGAAGCCGGCCAGATCGTTCAGGCTGATGGGTTCTTCCGGTGTCTGGTACGGCAGGGCAGTGCCAGTCTGTTCGGACGCTTCAACGCCATGGGCGCCGCGCCATTCCCGTTCGTAGGTGAACAGGTTGCGGGCCTGAAGCACCTCGGCCAGGGGTTTCGGCGGGCTGTGTTCACTATCAGCCCCGCTTTCGCCCATGCCATTGGCTTTCGGGAAATAGGCCCGGCTGAAGGGTTGCAGTGGATGCTGGATCGTCAGGGCTCTGGTGACTTTCGCATCGGGGTCGCCGGCCACTGTCCACAGACTGTCGAGATGATCCTGAAGCTGTCCGACCAATACCGACGGCGGCCGTTCGGAATCGTCCCTGATGCTGCGCCCTACCCAACTGATATAAAGCTGTTCCCGTGCTGACAGCACGGCTTCCAGGAACAGGTAGCGGTCGTCCTCCCGTCGGGAGCGGTCCCCCGGGCGGTAATCCTGGGCCATCAGGTCGAAATCCACCGGTGGCCGGGAGCGGGGGTAGTCGCCATCGTTCATGCCCAGCAGGCAGACCTTGCGGAAGGGGATGGCCCGCATGGGCATCAGGGTGGCGAAATTGACCTTGCCGGCCAGGAAGCGCTGGTTCAGGCCGCCCTCGTCCAGGCCTTCGAGCAGCACATCCTTGACGATGTTCAGGGGGAGTTTCCGCTCCTCAAGTCCCGCGGCCAGGGAATCCTCCAGCCATTGTTCCAGCTGCCGGCGGAAACGGTTGAGCAGTAACAGATCGCTGCCTTCGACCTTGTGGAAAAACTGCCCGAGCATGTCCGAAAACAGGGTTTCCCAGTCGCCCGGGCTTCGGCTGGTTTGCAGTGCCTGCCACAGGGTTTCCAACTGGTGCACGAATTCGCTCAGACGCCCGGCCAGGCTGGCCTGCAGGCCGCCGATTTCGCCATAGGGCTCCACGCCGGCCCAGGGTTCGTCCTCGCCCATGCCATAGCCCAGCAGCATGGCCCGCAGGCCGGACTGCCAGGTGTTGCGTTCCAGCTCTGCCGGCAGGTCCAGGCTTTCCCGGTGGCGGCCGTGCAGGCCCCAGCGGATGTTGGCGCCTTCCACCCAGCGCCGGGCCACGGGAATCTCGTCTTCGCGGATGCCAAAGCGGTCGCGGATGCCGGGCACCTCCAGCAGGCTGATGATTTCACTCACGCCGAAACGGCTTCGGGGCAACGACATCAGGGTTTCCAGGGCGATCAGCACCGGTTCGTGGTGGCGCTGGCCCTGGTCGGAAATGGTAAAGGGAATGTGGCGTTTGCGGCCGGGCTGGTAGCGGCCGAAGACCGCCTGAATGTGGGGCGCGTAGACGTTGATATCCGGCACCATCACGATGATATCCCGGGGCCGAAGGTTCGGGTCGGCATTGAAGGCGGCCAGCAGCTGGTCGTGCAGGATCTCCACTTCCCGCTGGGGGCCGTGGGCCGCGTGGAATGCCAGGGAATGGTCGTGGACCAGATCCAGCTGGCGCTGCTGTTCCCGGATTTCCTGCAGCGGGGTGAGGTTGTGGATATCGTTCTGCAATTGGTACAGCAGGCAGGAGGCTTCGCCGGCGCCATGTTCCGAGAAGATGTCGATCTTCTGGTCCGGGGTCTGGAAGCTGCTGCGGTAGTCGTCCGGGTTGTCGAACTCGTCCAGCAGCCGGATGTAGTCCCGGCCCTGCTTGCCCCAGGCGGCCAGCAACGGGTTGGCGTGCTGGTGCAGCTGGTCCGGATCGGCAATCTGTGACAGCACCGGGTGGGCCACACCCCGTTTGCGTTCGGCTTTCAACAGTTCCCGATCGCTGATGATATCGGCCCAGTAGAACTGGCAGGGGTTGTGGACGCAAAGCACCACCTGGCTGAAGCGGCTGAGTACGTATAAGGCTTCCAGGGCCTGCCGGGGCAGTGACGACACCCCGAATACCACAATGCGCCTGGGCAACCGGGCCGGATTGGCCGGGCTGTTGACCTGTTGGCCCTGTTCCATAAAGCGGGTGTGGATTTGGGAGCGGCTGGTGTCGGCGGCTTCGCCAACGTCTTCCACCAGTTTGCGCCAAAGCAACGGTTGCCAGCGGGTCTCCGTGTCCAGGGCTTTTTCCTGGCCCCGGGCGGTGATGATCGCATCCTTGCCCTGCTCCCAGGCCGCCAGCCAGTCAGCGCGAAAGACCTGGTACTGGTCGAACAGGTCGGCCACTTTCTCGGCCAACTGAAAATTACGCAGATCCGGATCCGTGCCTTCCAGAAACCGTGCCAACGGGGTGAAGGCGTCGTCCTGCCCCACCAGTTCCGGCAGCAACCGGTACAGCCGCCAAACCAGCCGGCGCTTGTCGAAGGGGGACTGCTCCGGTACTTCCCCGTCCGGCAGAACGGCCCGGTAGGCCTGCCAGATAAAACGGGCCGGGAACAGGAAGTCCATGCCGGCGGCAATGCCCAGACCACCCTCTGCACCATCGTCCGTCCGCTTCTCCGCCAGCGCCAGCTTCAGCCACTGGGCAATGCCGTTACTCTGCACCAGGAAGGTTTCGCTCTGCAGCGGCGGCATGGGGCTCTGCCGGCAGATGTACACCACCGCCCGGCGCAGGTCTTCCAGATGGTTGGCGTGGATGGCGTGAAAGCCGGGTTCGATGGTGGTGGGTTTATCGGTGGACGGAGCAGCCATGGGTTTCCTTGTCTGGTGAGCAGTTCAATCCTGATGCCACAGGTTACCGTATGTGACCACAGATTCAGACAGTCTGAAACGCCTGATCGCTGCAGTCATGATCCACAACCGCATCGATATCATAAAGGGAGCACTCCCGGGGCAGCCAGCCCGGGGCATTGTGAATGATGGCCCTGAGGCGGCCGGTTTTCGTCTTGAGGGTTTCAACAAAGGCATCGATACCTTACATTCGTGGCAAAATCCGCATGGGTGTAACCGGCACCGGCTTTGTGCAGGGCGTCGACCGCCGGCCGGTAGGTGCGACAGGTGACGATGACGGGCTGGCCCTCTTCAAGACAGGCTATGGCAGCACGGAGACCGATGGATAACAGACCGGGCACGGCGGATCTCGACAATCCGCTGTATTACCTTGAAAACATGGAAACCGTGATCGGCTGGGTGCTGAGCCATCATGCTGATTTGCTGATCAGGGAGGAGCGGGATCGACTGAGCGCATTCCGGGAGCTTTCAGTGCCTGCCCGGGCACTGCTGACCCGGATGGTCATGCGTACGGGCGAGCTGTTTCGTGCCGATAAACTGCGTTACCCGGAGCTCGGCGTACCGGAATCCGTGGCCCTGGAAGAACTGGTTACTGGCAACTGGGTGGATACCGGCCCCGTGCTCACCATCGATCAACTGTTTCGCCTCTACACGCTGGGTGAGTTACGCCCGGTGTTTGCAGCGGTGCTGCAGGAAGCGGGATGGCCGAAAATACTGCCGAAGGGGCACATGCTGGAGGCTTTGCGGCAATCCTTTCCCGATGCACGCCCGCTGGCGGACTGGCTGGGGACAGCGGTAAATCCTGTTGTCTGCATTAACCACATGGCGCTGTTTGACCGGGTCCGATTGATGTTCTTCGGCAATCTCCGCCAAAGCTGGTCCGATTTCGTTCTGGTGGAGCTGGGCCATCAGCGCTATGAACCGGTGACCTTCACCCCGGATTCCCGGGCTTTTCAGCTTCGTTCGGAGGTGGACCTGTATCTGGCCATGCACCAGTGCCGGGAATGGCTGGATGAGGGCGTGCCCGCTCGTGAGGTCTGGCCAGAGGTGCCGGCGCCGTCGGACAACGCCTGGCTGAGCAGTCGTCGGGACCGGTTGTTGCTGGAGCTGGGCCGCCAGGCTGAACGGCAGGGCGACCGGGAACTGGCCTTGCAGGCGTTTGGTGCCGGTGGCCACCGGGAAGCGCGACTGAAACAGCTCCGGCTACTGGAGCGGATGAAACGCCATCGGGAAGCCTGGGGCATCGCCTCCAGGTGGCAGGCACAGCAACTGAGCGATGCCGAGGCCCAGGGCCTGGCCCGTATTCTGAAACGCCTGGCAAGCAGGCTCGACGAGACGCCCCCACCTGCTTCCATGCAGCCGCCAATCCGGGAATTCACCCTGACTCTGCCAAAACCGGCGCTGGGTTCGGTCGAAGTCGCCGTGCAACAACACCTGTGGCGGGACGATACCCCGGTGTTCTATGTGGAGAACACCCTGGTCAACGGTTTGTTCGGGCTGTTGTGCTGGCAGACCATCTTTGAGCCCGTGCCCGGGGCCTTCTTCCATCCGTTTCACGTGGGGCCGGCGGATCTGACCCGGGAGGATTTCGTGGCCCGTCGCCAGGCGTCGTTCGACCGGTGTTTCGCCTGCCTGCAAGATGGCAGTTACCGGGACCGTATCCTGGCAAATTACCGGGCCAGGCAAGGCACCACCAACCCTTTCGTGATCTGGCCGGTGATTACCGACGAAGTGCTGAATCTGGCGCTGGGTTGCATTCCCCCGGCGGATCTCGAACGCCTGTTCCGGCGCCTGTTGCTGAATATCCGGGAGCATCGCAGCGGCTTTCCGGACCTGATCCGGTTTCACCCCGGCAATACCGCGTCTGGTCGGCGCTATGAGATGATCGAAGTGAAAGGCCCGGGCGATCGGCTTCAGGATCACCAGATTCGGTGGCTCGAATTTTTCGCGGGTGAGGGAATTTCCGCGAGCGTGTGCTATGTGCGCTGGCAGGATAACAGGGTGATGGAATGACCGTGAAGGTTGCCATCCGCACCCTCTGCGAGTTTGCTGCCCGCCGGGGTGATCTGGATTTCCGCTATACGCCGGCACCCAGTGCCGAGGAGGGTATTGCCGGTCACCAGGCGATCCAGTCCCGGCGTGGCTATGGTTATAAAAGTGAGTATTTACTGACTGGAGAGTGCCTGGGACTAGAGCTTTCCGGGCGTGCGGATGTTTATAACCCGCACCGTGGGCGGCTGGAAGAGATCAAGACCCACCGGGGCGACCTGTCCCGCATTCGTGATCATCAGCGGGCGCTCCACCGGGCCCAATTGAGGGCCTACGGTGCCCTGCTGTGCCGGCAGGAGAGCTGGAAAAACCTGGAGCTTGCCCTGATCTACTATGACACCGGCAAGGACAAGGAAACGCCGGTGGTGGAAACCGCCAGTGCAGAGGCGCTCTGGCAGGAACTGGAAACCCTGTGCCGCCAATACAAGGCCTGGGCCGGGCAGGAAGAACACCACCGGGTGCAGCGGGATGCCCTGCTGTCCAATCTGACGTTTCCCTTCCCGGCGTTCCGCCCCAGACAGCGCCAGTTGGCGGAGACCGTGTACAAGAACGCGGTGAAGTCCGGCACCCTGCTGCTTGAGGCCCCGACCGGCCTCGGCAAAACCTTGGGCACCCTGTTCCCGGCGTTAATGGCCATGCCGCCGGCGCAGCAGGACCGGCTGCTCTACCTCACCTGCCGCAACACCGCCCGCCAGTTGGCCATGGATGCGGTGGCGCGCCTGCGTTCGGCTCAGGCCGCTCCGGAATGGCCCCTGAGAACCCTGGAACTGGTGTCGAAAGACGACGCCTGCGAGCACCCGGACAAGGCCTGCCATGGCGACTCCTGCCCCCTGGCGAAAGGCTTTTTCGACCGGCTGCCCGATGCCCGGGCCGAAGCGGCTCAGATCGAAGGTACGCTGGATCAGAACACCCTGGCGAAGATCGCGGCCGGTCACGACATCTGCCCCTATTTTCTGGCCCAGGAAATGGCCCGCTGGAGTGATGTGGTCATCGGCGACGTGAACCGGCTGTTCGATCAGTCCGCCCTGCTCCATGGCCTGATCAGGCAGAACAACTGGAAGGCCAGTGTGCTGGTGGATGAAGCCCATAACCTGGTGGACCGGGGCCGGGGCATGTATTCCGTGCGGCTGGAGCAGCAACGATTGCTGACACTAAAAAAGGTGGCACCGAAGCCGTTGAAGTCGGCGATTGACCGCACGGCCCGGGCCTGGCAGAGCCTGATCCGGGATCATCAGGCTGCCCCTGAAAGCCCGCAGTTCCTGGAAACACTGCCGGCCCAGTTACTTGGTGCCCTGCAGGGCCTGGTCTCCAGCCTGACTGATTACCTGGCCGATAACCCCCCGGACCTGGCCTTGCAGGAACTGCTGTTCGAAAGCGTGGCCTTTATGAAACTGGCGGACCGCTTCGGCGACCACTCCCTGTGTGAATTTCAGCGCGCCGGCCGGGGCCGGGCCAGCCTGACCATCCAGAATCTGATACCGGCGGACTTTTTGCGGGACCGGTTTGAGGCGGCGCACTCGGTGCTGCTGTTTTCCGCCACCCTGAGCCCCGGTGTCTACTACCGGGATCTGCTGGGACTTCCCGAGGACTCGCGGTTTACCTCCCTGCCCAGCCCGTTCAGCGCCGATCAGTTGCAGGTGCATTTCACGCCGGGCATCAGCACTCGCCAGGTTCACCGGGACACGTCGTTGAAGCCGGTTGCCGAACTGATCGCCCGCCAGTTCCGGGAGAGACCGGGGCACTATCTGGCGTTTTTCAGCAGCTTCAAATACGCGAAGCAGGTCTGCGAAGCCCTGGCTGAACAAGCGCCGGATGTTCCCCAGCGGAGCCAGCAGCCGGGCATGTCGCCTCAGCAGCGAGCCGCGTTCCTGGCGGGTTTTAAAGAGCCGGAAGGCAGTGTGGCGTTTGCCGTCCTGGGTGGGGTGTTCAGTGAAGGGATTGATCTGCCCGGGGATCAGCTGATCGGTGCCTTCGTGGCCACCCTCGGTCTGCCGCCCTTCGATGTCTGGCATGAAACCCTGAAGGTCCGCCTTGAGCAGCGCTTTGGCACCGGTTACGACTACACCTATCTGATTCCGGGCCTTCAGAAAGTGGCCCAGGCCGCCGGTCGGGTGATTCGCACGCCGGAGGACCGGGGCGTGATCTGGCTGATTGATGACCGGTTCCTACAGCCGTCGATCAATCGGCTTTTGCCACCTTGGTGGTTCCCGAAAAATCATGCTGAAAAGTGACCTCTGTTGGCAATCGAACAGACCGGTTGCGGGAGCAGCGTTAATCTTGAAGTTGCCCGGTTAGCCAACCGCCGGGGCTTGGTTCCCAGTGGACCTACGGTGTCTGGTGTTGGTGGTCAGAGGAGAACACGATATGGAACGGATAATGCGATCGGTCCCGATGCTGGCGATGGCGATGCTTTTGGCCCTGTTTGTCGGATGCGCCTCTACGGAATCCAGTTCGGGTACTGGTGAGTACATCGACGATACGGTGATCACTACTAAGGTCAAGGCGGCGATTTTTAACGAATCAACACTGAAGAGCGCCGAAATCAATGTTGAGACATACAAAGGTGTCGTTCAGCTGTCAGGTTTTGTTAGCTCGCGGGAGGACATTGATACCGCTGTCAGAGTGGCCCGTGGTGTCAAGGGTGTGAAATCGGTCACGAACGGTATGGAACTGAAATAGCCTCTCGCGGGTTAATCAAGGATGCTGTGGAAAGCCTCCGTTTGGTCCCGCGTCAGAGCTTCGGCTTCTGCCGTAATGACGATTCCAGGTTCTTGGTCTCGGTAATATCCACCAGGGTGATGACCACTCCATCAATCATATTATCCAGCCTCCGGTAAGGTATGATCCTGACCGAAAACCAGCGGTCATCGCTGGTGGTTATCTGTTTTTCGGTGGCTACCAGGCTGTCCAGGGTCTTCCGGGTATCTTCCTGCAGTCCGGGGTAACGGAGGCTGGTGGCCAGGTCGCTGAGTGGGCGACCGATGTCGCTTTCCCGCAGGCTGATGATGGTTGAGGCCCGCTCGGTATAGCGCCGCACATTCAGATCCTGATCGAGAAACAGAACCGCAATTTCGATGCTGTTGAGCACATTCTGCATATCGCTCTGGGCGAGGGCGAGATCATCCAGTTTGGTTTGCAGCTCGGTGTTGATGGTCTGCAACTCTTCGTTCATCGACTGCATTTCTTCCTTGGAGGTTGTCAGTTCCTCATTGGCGGACTGCAACTCTTCGTTGGTGGACTGCAGTTCCTCATTGGAGGCCTGCAATTCCTCCCGTGACAGTCGTGCCTGCTCTTTCAGGTGTTCGATTTCCTGCCGATATTGCTGGATCTGCGCGCCGTTGTCCGCATCGCCGGGTTGCGCGGATTTGCGCCGCCGGGCGCCAACCCTGGCAGGCGCATCGCGGAACACCACCATGGTCATGCCTTTCAGGGCATCGGGCTCACGGAGGGCCTGGACGGTCACATCAACCAACTGGATACCGGAGCCGGTCTGGATCAGCAGCCCGGTAAGCTCCACTGGCTCGGATTGGGAAACCGCCTGTTTCACCGCGGCATACAGTGGCTCCCGCAAACCTTCACGGGCCATGGCGTGGATGTTCCAGTTGGCCTTTCCGGCAGCAGGTTCCAGATACTTGCCGGTACGCCCGCTGATGTACACGATATCAGCCCCGGAATTCAGCACGACGGCGGCTGGTGCATAGACCTGCAGCAACACATGATCCGCGGCGGATTGCAGGCTGTTGAAGGCGTCCTGTGGCGGAACCGGCTTGGTCGGCACGGGTTGCTCCTTGGGCAGGGTGGACATGGGAGGAAAGGATTCTAGCAGGAACTCAGAGTGGCGGACGGATTTGTAGGGCTTGCTCCGGTAAAGGCGCAGTTTTGGCTTCAACGGCGCGAACAGATGGTTCAGCCGGCCAACGGTTTCTGAACTGCCCAGCAGTAACAGCGCGTTCGGACGCAGGCTGTAGTGGAACAGGGGCAGTATCCGGCGTTGCAGTTTCAGATCAAAATAAATCAACAGGTTGCGGCAGGCAATCAGATCCAGCTTGGTGAACGGTGGATCCAGGATGACGTCGTGCTGGGCAAACAGGATCTTGTCCCGTATGGATGGCTTTATCTGGTAATAGCTGTCGTGTTTGGTGAAAAAGCGCGCCAACCGGTCCTCAGAGACAGAGTTTTCAATAGTGAGCGGGTACTGCCCCCGCCTTGCCACGGTAATGGCTTCGGGGCTGATGTCGGAAGCGAAAATCTGCACACTGGGCTCCCGCCCCGGCTGGGTGTGTTCCAGCGCTTCCGTGAATGCCATGGCCAGGGAATAGGCCTCTTCACCGGTTGAGCAACCCACCACCCAGGCTCGTAGCGTGTATTCCGGCGGGAGTCCGGCGAGCAACTCCGGCAGACCGGCCTCAATCAGGTAGGTCCAGGTGTCTGGATCCCGGAAGAAATGGGTAACACCGATCAATAATTCCCGGAACAACAGCTGTACTTCCTGAGTGTTGTCGGCCAGGAAGCGCGAGTAGTCAGCCAGATCCGAAATGCCATGGATGGCCATGCGGCGCTCAATACGGCGATTCAGGGTCGTCGGCTTATACAGGGAAAAGTCATGCCGGGTCTGTTCCTGCAACAAGTGGAGAATCCGGTCGAGCTGCGGCAGTGAGGTTTTAGCCTGGTGGTCAGGCTCAGGGCGATGATCCGTTTCGGGAACGCGCCGGACGTAGTCGAGTATGCGAGCTGGCAATTCAGCAGCAGGCGCCACGATATCGCCACAGCCGGCGGCAATCGCGCTTTTGGGCATGGCATCGAACTGGGCCGATTCGGGGGCCTGCACCACGGTCAGCCCCCCTGTGGCCTTGATGGCCTGCAGGCCCAGGGTGCCATCAGAACCCATGCCCGAGAGCACAACGGCTATGGCCTGCTCGTTCTGTGCGCTGGCCAGGGACGAGAACAGTACGTTGATGGGGAGGCGCAATCCGCGGGGTTCCGCTGGCCGATCCAGCTTCACGGTGTTGTTGAGCACACGCAGTTCCCGGTTCGGCGGGATGACGTAAATGGAATCCGCATGAATGGCCATGTTCTGTTCGGCTTCATACACCGGCATTTCAGTGTAGCGTTGCAGGAGTTCCGGTAACAGAGCCTTCTGGGTCGGATCCAGATGCTGCACCACCAGAAACGCCATGTCGGCATCGCAAGGCGTATTGCGGAAGAAGTCCTCCAGGGAGGCCAGGCCGCCAGCGGAGGCGCCGATACCAACGATACGCATCAGGAACTGGCGGAGGTTGTCGTGGCTTCGGTCAGTATCATCAGAATGCTGTCCCCGGCGGCGGCAGACCGGGCGTTGATCGCCAGCTTCCGGTGATCCGGAAGTTCAACCGAACCGTGTCGGGCGGGCCGAATGCTCGTCTCCTGTTCTCCTGAATTCCCGAGGAGTGCCGCTACGGCGTTTTTCTGGCCAGGCGCCAGAAGCGAGGCAAGGGCTTTGCCGGTCAATGTCATGGCCGATTCCCCGAAAAGCACACCTGCCGCCTGATTACCTTCAATAATTTCACCGTCAGTGGCGACAACCAGGTAGGCCGCGGGAGCCAGTTCGAAGAGTGATCGGTAGTGTGTCAACTCTTCAGTGATTTCATATTCGTTGGCCTGTAGTTGCTCATACAGCAGATCAAGCTCCACCTGATAAGTCTGAAGCTCATGAAGCAGTTTTTGGGCTTCGGCAGCGGATTCGGGTGTGCTCGCTCGCTGGTAAAGCAATTGCAGTGCATCCACGCTGAGAGTGCCGCCACGGTGAGGTGGTGGCACCCCGTGATCAATCAGCTCCCTGGCGCTGCGGCGCAGCCGCTCATGACTTTCGGCATTCGGGTATCCGTGCTTGTCGGCCATAGTCCCTCCAAAGAGTCCCTCCAAAATGCGCCTCGCAAAATCGGCGTCTGAGCTGTGCCATTCAATACTACGCCACCCCGAGACAGGCTAATAGCGCGCGTCAGGTGTTTTTTAACAGGGGGGACCTTCTTTGTGCGTTAGCGAACGGAAGGTCTGCCGGCTGAGGGCCTAATGTGGTTGTCAGGAGTGTGTTAGGACTGCTGAGGTTCGGGCGACTCCGTGGCATAAGGAGCCATGTTATGAATACCGACATAATCCGGTGCGCTTTGAGACGCATCGGTCTTTTCACCGCCCTGATGTTCGCCGCATTGACTCTGGCTGCCTGCGCGTCTGCGCTACTGCCACCAACGGAGTCTCTGAACGCGGCCCGGGATGCCATTGCCAGTGCTGAGCAGGCCGAAGCCCGGCAGTACGCCGGGGCCGAACTGGAAGAGGCGAACCGGCACCTGGCGGCGGCCGTTAAAGCGGTTGAGGCAGAACGCATGGCGGAGGCGGATCGTCTGGCCAAACAGGCCCATATCGCTGCTGAATTGGCCATAGCCCGGACACAAGCCGCAAAGGCGGCTGCCATTAATCGTGAAATGGGGCGCAGTGCCGAGGCTCTGGATGAAGAGATGCAGCGTCGGGGAGACAGGCAATGAATATTCCATCGTTTTTGAGACCGGTTCCGGGCGTGAAGACCATTACCGTGGTATTGCTTTCCTCGTTGCTCCTGACGGCCTGCGCCATGTCGCCGACGAGCCCCGATGGCTCAGAGGATGTGCGCGCGAAGCTGACGATGCTGCAACAGAACCCGGACATGATGAACTATGCCCGTGTGGAATTGCGTGACGCGGAAGCCGCGGTCCAACTGGCCGAGCAGCCACTGGGTAACGACGAAGCCGCGCTGGCAGCTCACAGGATTTACATGGCAGACCGGATGGTCGAAATTGCCCGTGCCAAAGGCGAGACCCGGCTGATGGAAGCGGAGCGGGTACGGTTAGGCGAGCAACGCGACGCGGCCAGGCTTTCGGCCCGCACCCGGGAGGCAGACCGGGCGCACGCCGAGGCGGAGAGTGCGCGCAGCTCGCAAGCACAGGCGGCCGCCATGTCAGCCCGCGAAGCCGAGGAGTTGCAACGGCAGATCGACACTCTTGAGGCCGAAGCGACCGAACGGGGGCTGGTCCTGACTCTGGGCGATGTTCTGTTTGCCACTGGCAGCGCTGCCATCCAGGGCGGTACGAACCGGAACCTGGAGAAACTGGTGAATTTCCTCAATCAGTACCCCGATCGCCAGGTGTTGATTGAAGGCCATACCGATAACGTGGGCAGCGCCGCTTTCAACCAGACACTGTCACGTCAACGGGCTGAGTCGGTCCAACGGTTTCTGGTAAATCGTGGCATTAACAGCCGAAGACTCACGGTGTCCGGGTTCGGCTTCGAACGCCCCGTCGCCAGCAACGACACTGCAACAGGTCGTCAGCAGAATCGCCGTGTTGAGGTCATCATTGAGAACAGGGAGTAAGGGCATGTTGCGCTATCGCGACTTCTTCCCGCTGGCGGCGGATACCCAAGCCAGCGCGGGCCTGGGCAGGGGTATTCCGCTGAGCGATGCTTTGCCCCTGGGCATACTGGTGACGGATAGGGATGGCAAATGCCTCTACAGCAATACCGCCTACCAGAAACTCTGTGGCTGGACCGGCGACGAGCTGATCGGATCGCACTGGAGTTCGGTTATCCACCCACAGGATCTCGACAAGACGCTCCGGCACTGGGATAAAGCAGTGCTGGGGCATGAGGCCTTCCTGTGCGAAGCCCGATTGAAGTGTGCTAACGGCCAGGTCATCTGGACCCGTCGTAACGCGGCCTTGCTGACGGATGGCATGCCCGGGCATGGTTACGTACACACGGTCGAGGACATCAGCACCTACAAAGCCCATGAGAGAGCCCGGAGACAGGCCGAGGAGCAGCTGTTTGATGAAAAGGAACGGGCACAGGTGACGCTCGACTCGATTGGGGATGCGGTTTTGAGCACCGATATCGACGGCCGTGTGTCCTATATGAACGTCGTAGCGGAAACGCTCACCGGCTTCGGTCGCCATGAGGCTATTGGACGACCCCTGAGTGAGATTTTTCATGTGGTGGATGCAAACACGCACAAGCCTACTTCCGATCCGGCACGGCGGGCGATACTGTCGGACAGTATTGTTGCCCTGGAGGCGAATGCCCTGCTGGTGGCCAGAAACGGCGTGGAGTTGGCCATTGAAGACTCTGCAGCGCCCATCCACAACCGCCATGGGGTGGTTGTTGGCGCGGTCATCGTATTCCACGACGCCCGCTTTTCCCGGGAAACCACCGCCCGTATGGCATACCTTGCCCAACATGATGAGCTGACGGGGTTGCACAACCGCAACGCCTTTTACGAGCGCTTCGACCAATCTCGGGCACTGGCACGGCGGCATGGCGTCCAGATGGGCCTCCTGTTCATTGACCTTGATAACTTCAAGAGCGTCAACGACGTTCTTGGCCACAACAGTGGTGACATGATTCTGGAGGTACTGGCTGGCAAACTGAAGAGCTGCGTCAGAGCGGCGGATACGGTTTGCCGGTATGGAGGGGATGAGTTTGTGGTGTTGCTGGCCGAAATCGCCCAGCCGGATCACGCCTACGCCGTTGCCGATAAAATACGCGAAGCCGCCGCCGAGCCTATGGTTATTGGTGGCCATGAGGTGTCGCTTCAGCTCAGTATCGGGGTCAGTGTATACCCGGACAACGGAGAGACTGCCGACGAACTCCTGAAACTCGCGGATAGAGCCATGTATCGGCTAAAGACATTGAATCGGCGCCCCGTCGCCGGGAGCCTGATACCCGTTCCGACGAGTCTGCAGCGGCTGCTCTAAGATAGGGTGTTGGCGTAGGTCAGGCGGTCGGTTTCCCGCTTGACCACAACGTAGCATTCACAGCAGAGCGCTTCGAGTCCTGGCCGGTCAATCACGGTAATGTGCCCGCGGTGGTACTCGATAACTCCCAGTTTCTGCAGCTTGCCCGCAGCCTCCGTGACACCCTCGCGGCGAACCCCCAGCATGTTGGCAATGAGTTCCTGGGTCATGGCCAGCCGGTTGTCCGGGAGGCGATCAAGGGACAACAGCAGCCAGCGCACAGTTGCTGATCGATCGAGTGATGGCGATTACACACGGCAGTCTGGGACATCTGGGTGATCAGCGCCTGGGTGTACCTCAGGGCCAGCACCCTTACCTCGGGGCTATTATTGAACTCAGCCTTGAGTTCCGGGGCGGGCAGCCGGTAAGCGAACCCCCGGCTTTGCACAACCGTTCGGCTGGGGGTGCTGTCGCCGCCCATGAATACGGCGATACCGGCCATACCCTCATTGCCAACCACCGAGATCTCAGCGGATGAGCCGTTGATCATGACGTAAAGCAGCGAAATGATGCAATTGGTCGGGAAATAGACGAATTCGATGGGCTGGCCGGATTCGTAAATCACGTCGCCCAGATTCAGCTCAACCAGTTTGAGCTTTGGAAATATCCGCTCTCTGGCACTTTTCGGCAAGGCGGCCAGTAAATGATTTTGCCCGGGGAAGATTGGTGCGTCAGACATAGTCACCTCCCTGGTGGACCTATCGTTGATGGGCACATTCCCCTTATGCGGGTGACCATTGGCGGGGAATGAGCGATCCCTTTAATCACGACACGAAGCTAACACACATCAGGCACTCTGGCTGCAGCAATAACAATATAAATATCGGGGCAGGAAAATTCCAGACCGGCCGCGTTAACCTGAATGCAGAATGAAAGACAATAAAAGTGGCCCTCCCTTTAGGTAAGGCCATTCATCATTAACCGAAGTGGAAAAACGCCAGCTTGTTGCCGTCCGGGTCTTTCACGTAGGCGCCGTAAAACTGGTTGGGAATTCTCTGGCCGGGTTCGCCGTCGCAGGTAGCACCCAGCTCGATGGCCTTGTGGTAATGGGCATCCACTGCCTGTTTTGAGCCCGGCTGAAGGGCCAGCATATTGCCGTTGCCCGGATGGTTCGGCTCACCGTTGAACGGTTTGCACACCGCCAGCATGGGCGAACTCATGTTCTTGCCGATAAAGGCAATGCGGTCCAGATCCAGCAGTACCTTTGCGTCCAGGTGCTCCAGCAGGTCTGTTCGTCGAACTCGATGCCGCCATGGGCGTTCCTTGCATGGCTTGTCCATGCATGCTTTTGTCAGCTTTCCGAACCAGGCCTGGAGGCTAATCCGGCCCGAGTCGTGCCAGCCGAACCAGTTGTAACTCAGAGCCGAAGCCCAGACAAATGCCTTGAAGCCATCGTGACCTTTCCACATCGCTTTCGCAGCCATATATTTGATTCCTTATTCGGTTTCATGCTTACTTGGGCTCTTTAGTCCCATTAATTTCCAGAGCCGCTTTGTCAAAGGTATACAAAGGAAAAACCGACAAAGTTTTATTGATCCCGTATCGCTGGGATTTGTTCACAATCAATGCATCGGCAAAGTCGGCTTGCTTGGTCTTTCCACTGACCTTTATCGGCTTGGCGTTAACAAAATCATCTAGGGCGCACCAGACTGCATGGCCATCTTCCCACACGACATTCGGTTCTTCGATTAGGCTGTGTATTACCTCTATCAGCGCCTCTTTGGAGAGCGCATAACGCTTACCCCGAAGCGTCCAGATAGTTTCAACCAAGACCACATCGGTGATCAGGATTTTCTCATGCCCCATGAACTGCTTACTTGCTTTTGACGACTGCTTCACATCATCTTGCAGCAGGTAGCGGAGTACCACATTTGTATCAACGGCAATCATCAGCGCATGGCACTCGCAAGGGATTCTTCCTCGTTCACCTGGTCATTGACCGGAATCCCTTTAAGCAGGCCCTTGGCGGCCCCTTTGTGCTTAATAACTATGGAAATTACACCCTTTCGACTGACAAAGCTCTCGTACTCATCGCCGGGCTGAATTCCTGCAATTGAGCATTGTTCGACGGGAAGAGTAACTTGTCTTTTTTGGCTGACAACTGGCATACGGGCCTCTTTACTATTGACTATACGTAAAGAATAACATCCCTTTACAAAAGAAGCAAAGTAAAGCGCTTGGGGTGAGTGGTCTGGGCAGGCTGGTTTTGCTGGCGATTTGTGCCATATCGGTCACTGAACTGAGGCAAGTGGAGGGTAGCGTTTCTCCGTCAGTTAACCCGAATGGCATAGACCGCCATTGGGCTAGATCCTACGTGTTTGCGCTCAATAATCTGGAATTTAAAGCCCCGCCACGGGCACATGAGTATTCGATCAGAATCATTTGCTGCTGGGTAGCCCAGTTTGATGTGAGCCTCGTCGCATTCCCATAGATCAGCGTGAAATCCTGCGGGCTATACCGCGAGGCAATGTTGAATTCTCATCACGGTCAATGATCGCCAGGCACCATTCGCACATTGCTGGCCGATTCTCGCAGAGTGCAGACCGCCTGATTTGATCCTTGCGGAGCAAGCCTGCAGCAGAATAACCACGACTGGCTGCGAATGGATAGGCAAGTCTGGGGAAAGATGTCAGTGGAGAGCGGGAAAGTGGTCGGCGTGGCAGGATTCGAACCTGCGACCCCTTCGTCCCGAACGAAGTGCGCTACCAAGCTGCGCCACACGCCGATCAACGGCCGGTATTATACGGATTCGCTTTGGTTTTACCAGCCCTCGGCGGATAAAAGCGCATCCGTGAATTTGCTGAGATTGTCGTAGATGCTGACATGGGCGCCGGGTATCGGCCTGGCGTCCAGGTGGCGTTCAGTGTCCAGTCCATTGCCGGTTCTCACCAGCACCGGTTGGCAACCTGCGGCGTAGCCTGCCTCCAGATCCTTGCGGCTGTCGCCGACCATGATGGCGCCCTCGAGGCTCGTCAGGTGAAAATGCTGGCGGATCTGTTCGAGTAAGCCGGTTCGCGGTTTTCGGCAGTGACACCGGTCGTTGGGGTGATGGGGGCAGTAGGCGATGAAATCGATGCAGCCGCCCTGGGCTTCCACCAGGTGCTCCAGCTTTTCATGCATGGCATCCAGTTCGTCGATGCCGTAGTAACCGCGGGCGATACCGGACTGGTTGGTGGCGATGGCGATGCGGTGGCCGGCATTACAGAGCCGGGCCATCGCTTCTACGCTGCCGGGAATCGGGTGCCATTCATCCGCTGAGCAGATGTAGTTGCCATCGTACTCGTTGATGACCCCGTCCCGGTCCAGGATAATCAGCATCAGCGCCACGCAGTAGGTCAGCGAATTAGCCGGCGGCGGGCAACAACGAAATATCCGCAACGCGCAGGAACAGGTTGCGCAGCCGGTTCAGCAGTGCCAGGCGATTGTTCCGGATGGCTTCGTCGTCGGCCATCACCATCACTTCATCGAAGAAGTTGTCCACCGGCTCCCGCAGGCTGGCCAGGGAGCTCAGGGCGCTGGCGTAGTCGCCGTTCTCGAACAGAGGCAGGACCTTCGCGGCCTGTTGGTCGACCTGTTCGGCCAGGGCTTTCTCGGCACTGTCCTGCAACAGGCTGGCGTCGACGGTTTCACCGATGCTGTCACCGCCCTGCTTGGTCAGGATGTTGGACACCCGCTTGTTGGCGCCCGCCAGGGCCTGGGCTTCCGGCAGCTGGCGGAAGGCTTCGACGGCCTTCACCCGGCGGTCGAAGTCCAGCGGGCGGGTCGGGCGCCGGGCGTGAACGGCCAGGTAAACCTCGGCGCCGATGCCCTGCTCGTCGTAATGGGCCCGGAAGCGCTCCAGCATGTAGTCCACCACGGTGCTGGCGGTATTTTGCTCGGTCAGCACCGTGAAGTTCTCTTGCGCCCACTCGCAGCAGGTCTGCAGATCCAGCGGTAGCTCACGTTCGATGATGATACGCAGTACCCCGAGGGAAGCACGGCGCAGGGCGAACGGGTCCCGGGTACCGGATGGCGGCTGGTGGATGCCGAACAGGCCGACCAGGGAATCCAGGCGGTCGGCGATGGCAATGGCGCAGCCGGTCAGGGTGGTGGGCAGACTGTCACCGGCGAAACGGGGCATGTACTGCTCGTTCAGCGCCTTGGCCACGTCTTCCGGCTCACCATCGTTGGCGGCGTAGTACTGGCCCATGATGCCCTGAAGGTCGGTGAACTCCAGCACCATCTCGGTGACCAGATCGGTCTTCGCCAGCATGGCGGCACGCTCGGCCAGGGCCGGGTCACTGCCGATGGCACCGGCAATTTTCCGGGCCAGGGCCGCGACGCGGACGGACTTGTCGTAGATGCTGCCGAGCTTTTCCTGGAACACGATAGGCTTGAGGGCGTCAACGCGGTCCTCGAGCCTGGTTTTCCGGTCGGTTTCGTAAAAGAAGGCGGCGTCGGACAGGCGGGGCCGGATCACCTTCTCGTTACCGGAAATCACCTGCGCCGGATCCTTGCTCTGAATGTTGGCGACGGTGATGAACAGGGGCAGCATTTCGCCATCGGCAGCCACCACGTGGAAGTACTTCTGGTGCTCCTTCATGGAGGAAATCAGGGCTTCCGCGGGAACCTCCAGGAACCGCTCCTCGAAGCGGCCCATCAGGGGCACCGGCCACTCGTTCAGGGCGGTTACTTCGTCCAGCAGGTCTTCATCAATTACCGCCTTGCCGCCGGCTTCCTTCTCGGCCAGTTCGGTCACGCCGGCGCGGATCTGTTCCCGGCGCCCGGCGAAATCGGCAATCACATAGCCTTCCTGTCTGAGCACCACTTCGTAATCGCCGGGTGTGGGTACAATCAGGGATTTCGGGCAATGGAAGCGGTGGCCACGGGTCTTGTTGCCCGGAGTCAGGCCCATGATGGGCGTATCAATCACCTTGTTGCCGAACAGCATGATGACCCAATGTACCGGGCGCACAAACTCGGTCCGGTGGGCACCCCAGCGCATGCGCTTGGGAATGGGCAGGCCCGCCAGGGACTGCTCCACCAGTTCCGGCATCAGTTCCACGGTGGGCTTGCCCTGTTCCACGGTTCGGTAAACCACCCAGGCACCCTTGTCGGTCTCCAGGGTGTCGAGCTGGTCCGGGGTTACGCCCAGAGAGGTTGCGAAGCCGGTCAGCGCCCGGGTCGGGTTGCCGGCGTCGTCGAAGGCGGCCTTGACCGCCGGGCCGCGTTTCTCAACAGACTTGTCCGGCTGGGCATCGGCCAGCTTCCGGATACGGACCGCCAGACGGCGCGGTGCCGCGAAGGCCTCAATCTTGCCGAATTCGATGCCGGCCTCATCCAGACCCCGGGCAATGCCCTGGGTGAAGGCGTCAGACAGTGGCTTGAGGGCCTTGGGGGGCAGCTCTTCGGTGCCCAGTTCGACCAGAAAATCCTGTGTTGCCATGATTATGCGTTCCCCTGTTCCTGCTGTGCCTTCTTCGCTTTTTTGCCGTTTTGGCTCTTCGCCTTGTCATCGGCGGCCTCGGCGGCGGCCAGCACTTCCTTGCGCAGAGCCTCGGGCGCCAGCGGGAAGCTCAGTGCCCGGCGGCTGTCGAAGTACGCCTGGGCGACTGAACGCGCCAGGGTACGTACCCGCAGGATAAAGCGCTGGCGCTCGGTCACCGAGATGGCGTGGCGGGCGTCCAGCAGGTTGAAGGTGTGGGAGGCTTTCAGAACCTGCTCATAGGCTGGCAGCGCCAGGCCGGCTTCGATCAGGCGGGCACTCTCCCGCTCGTGGACATCGAAGCTGTGGAACAGGAACTCGGTATCGGCGTGTTCAAAGTTGTAGGTGGACATCTCCACTTCCTGCTGGTGGAACACATCACCATAGGTGACCACACCATCAGGGCCTTCGGTCCAGACCAGATCGTAGACACTGTCGACACCCTGCAGGTACATGGCGATCCGCTCTAGCCCGTAGGTGAGCTCGCCGGTCACCGGGAAGCATTCCAGGCCCCCCACTTGCTGGAAGTAGGTAAACTGGGTGACTTCCATGCCGTTAAGCCAGATTTCCCAGCCCAGACCCCAGGCGCCGAGGGTGGGTGATTCCCAGTTGTCTTCCACAAACCGGATGTCGTGCACCAGCGGGTCCAGGCCCAGAGCCTTCAGGGAATCCAGGTACAGCTCCTGAATGTTGTCCGGCGACGGCTTGAGGACCACCTGGAACTGGTAGTAATGCTGCAGACGGTTGGGGTTCTCGCCGTAGCGGCCATCAGTCGGTCGGCGGCTGGGCTGAACGTAGGCGGCATTCCAGGTTTCCGGCCCGATGGCCCGCAGGAAGGTGGCCGGGTGGAAGGTGCCGGCGCCCACTTCCATATCCAGTGGCTGGAGAACCACGCAGCCATGTTGCGCCCAGAAATTCTGCAGAGCCAGGATCAGGCCCTGGAAGGTCCCGATGTCCGGATTTGTCTGTTTCGTTGCCTTGTCTGTCACGACGGTTGCCTGCTGATCAGTCTGTGTGTGGCACCCCGGTTATCCTTCGGGGCACTCCGAAAAAAGGCGCATTATACGCGTGCTGGATGCGTATTTCTAAATCAGAAGAAGGTGAGACCCACCTGGAACAGTTTTTCCACTTCCCGTATCCGGGTTTTGTCCACCAGGAACAGGATAACGTGGTCATCTGGCTGGATCCGGAGGTGGTCGTGGGCAATCAGTACTTCGCTGCGCCGCACGATGGCACCGATGGTGGTGCCTTCCGGAAGATTGATCTCGTCCAGCCGTTTGCCGACCACCTTCGATGACCGGTGGTCACCATGGGCGATGGCTTCGATGGCCTCGGCGGCCCCTCTGCGCAGTGAGTGAACATTCACAACGTCGCCTCTGCGAACGTGGGTAAGCAGACTGCCGATGGTGGTTTGCTGGGGAGAAATGGCGACATCGATGTCGCCGCCCTGGATCAGATCGACATAATCCGGGTTGTTGATCAGGGTGAGTACTTTCCGGGCGCCCAGGCGCTTGGCCAGCAGCGAGGCCATGATGTTGGCCTCGTCGTCGTTGGTGACCGCGCAGAACACATCGGTATTCTCGATGTTCTCTTCCAGCAGAATATCCTTGTTGGCGGCATTGCCTTCGAGGACCACGGTCTTGCGGAGGTTTTCCGACAGCATCACGCAGCGTTCATGGCTCCGTTCCAGCAGCTTGACCTGGAAACGGTTTTCCAGGGTATGGGCCAGCCGTTGGCCGATGTTGCCGCCACCGCAGATAAAAATGCGTTTGTAGGGCTTCACAAGTGGCTGAAGCTCGCTCATAACCGATTTTATATGATCGCCTGCGGCAATAAAGAAGACCTCGTCGCCATCCTCAATGACGGTGTTGCCCTCGGGCATGATGGCCCGGTCTTTCCGGAAAATGGCGGCCACCCGGGTATCGATTTTGGGCATGTGGGTGCGAAGGTAAGACAGCTCATGGCCGACCAGTGGCCCGCCCCGGGTGGCGCGGAGGGCAACCAGCCGGGTCAGGCCTTTGGAGAATTCCAGAACCTGCAATGCCCCCGGGTTTTCGATCAGCCGGGTGATGTGTTTGGTTACCAGATGTTCCGGGCTGATCAGTACGTCGATGGGAAAGCCACGCAGGCTGTCCAGATCTTTTGTCTGATCCCGCTGGTAAAACAGCTCGGATTTCGCCAGGTAGGCACTGGCCCGCACCCGGCAGATGGTGGTTGGCGTCTTGTACAGGAGCTTGCTGACCTGGCAGGCCACCATGTTGGTTTCGTCGCTGTTGGTGACGGCGATCAGCATGTCGGCGTCTTCGGCGCCGGCTTGTCGCAGTGTCGTCGGATAAGATGCCTCGCCCTGAACGGTGCGGATGTCGAGCCGGTCCTGAAGTTCACGCAACCGGGCACTATCGCTGTCGATAATAGTGATGTCGTTGGCTTCGTTGGCGAGGTTTTCCGCGAGTGTGCCGCCCACCTGGCCAGCACCGAGAATCAGGATTTTCATGGTTCGGGTTTCTCCAGCACGGCGTAGAAGAAGCCGTCATGGCTGAACGGATCCGGGAGCAATTGCCGCCCGGCACCCATGTCACGCCCCCATTGAGCGTTGGGCCCAACAAGGATGGCATCGGTTTGCTGTTTGCAGAACCGCTGAATTATACGGTGGTTTTCCTGGGGGAACACCGAGCAGGTGGCATACACCAGCCGGCCACCGGGTTTCAGGATAGCCCACATGGCGTCCAGCAGACCAAGCTGGATAGCGGCCAGTGGGACAATATCCGATTCCCGGCGCAGTAACTTGATGTCCGGGTGGCGGCGGATGACGCCGCTGGCGCTGCAGGGCACATCCAGAAGAATCCGGTCGAAAGCCTGGCCATCCCACCATTGACCGGTAGCGGCAGCATCCGACTGTTTCAGGGTTGCGTCCAGATCCAGGCGATCGAGGTTTTCCTGTACCCGGGGTAGTCGATCGGCGGACTCATCAATGGCCACAACTTCTGACAGTTCCGCACAACTTTCCAGGATTGCACAGGTTTTACCTCCGGGAGCGGCACAGGCATCCAGAACCCGCTGACCCGGAGCCAAATCCAGTAACGTGGTGCAAAGCTGTGCAGCCTCGTCCTGGACACTGGCAGCGCCGTCGGCGAACCAGGGCAGGCGCTCCACGGGAACCGGGCTGGCCAGTTGAATGCCATGGGGCGCGAAACGGGTCGGGCTGGCCTCAATGCCGGCTTCTTTCAGCAGCGCCAGATACTGGTCCCGGTGAAAACGCAGGGCGTTAACCCGCAGGGTCATGGGCGCCTGAGCGTTGTTGGCTCCCAGAATCCGTTGCCAGTCTTCCGGCCAGTTGTGGCGCAGCTTTTCCACCATCCACACCGGGTGGCTGAAACGGGCAGAGTCATTGGCAGGTTCGGGCGAGCCTTCTCGCTCGGCCGCTCGCAATACGCCATTGACCAGACCGGTGAGGTGCGGCTTGTCCAATGCCCGGCAGGCTTCCACGGTTTCGTTCAGCACGGCGTAGGTAGCCTGCTGGCTGAAGCGCAACTGAAAGAGCGCAACCAGCATCAGGTGATGGACAATCCGGTCCGGTTTGCGCAGAGGTTTCTTCAGTCGGCCATTGAGCTCACTATCAAGCCGGTGGAACCAGCGGCAGGTGCCGTAACACAGGGCCTGGAGTTCCGGGCGCTCATTCGGTGGCAGGCGGTTCAGGGCCGGCGGCAGGCACTGGGACAGGGACTGGCCATGCTCCACCGCCAGCATCACGCCGGCGGCGATGGCACGCATGGGCTGTTGTTGGTCGCCCATGTCAGTGCAACTCCTGGCCGGGCATGAGCAGCTCCTTGCCGCCGTTAATCAGGTCGTTCACGCTCTGGGCCCGGGAACCGGGCAGTTGCAGCCGGCTGATGCGCAGGGTTCCGGTTCCGCAGGCGATGTCGATGCCGTCCCGCTCCCGCCGGAGTACCGTGCCTGCCGGTTTGTCGCCAGTGTCATTGAGGGCTTTGGCTTGGTGAATCCGGATGCGCTGATCGCCCAGATCGGTGTAGGTCCCGGGCCAGGGGTGGAAGGCACGAATCAGCCGTTCAATGGAGATGGCATCTGTGTGCCAGTCGATGTGTCCCTCGTCCTTGCTTAACTTACGGGCATAGCAGGCGAGATCGTCGTTCTGGGGTTCGCCACGGAGTTCACCTTTCTCCAGCAACTCGAGGGCTTTGACAATGGCCTTGCCGCCCATCTCTGCCAGCCGGTCGTGGAGGCTGCCGCCGGTATCGTTTTTTCCGATGATGGTCAGGGATTTGAGGAGCATGGCGCCAGTATCCAGGCCCTCGTCCATCTGCATGATGGTGATTCCGGTTTCCTGGTCGCCGGCGGCAATGGCCCGCTGGACAGGCGCGGCGCCGCGCCAGCGGGGCAGCAGGGAGGCGTGGATGTTCAGGCAGCCGTGGGTCGGGATCTCCAGTACATCTTTCGGCAGGATCAGACCATAGGCGGCGACGATCATGACGTCCGGCCGCAGGTCTGCCAGCTCTTGCCTGGCTTCCGGTGTTTTCAGGCTCTCGGGCTGGAGCACTGGAATGCCGTTATCCAGGGCGACCTGCTTGACCGGGCTGGGTTGCAGCTTCCGGCCACGGCCGGCGGGCCGGTCCGGCTGGGAGTAGACGCCCACGATGCTGTGGTGGGTGCCGATCAGGGTCTGGAGAGCGGTGGCAGCGAAATCCGGAGTGCCGGCAAAAACAAGTCGCACGGTGTTTTGGTCTCTGTTCCGTTGAATACGAAAAGACCGGGTCGTGACCCGGTCCGGAATAGTGCCTGGTTTTTGTTACCCGCCCGCAGGCGGATCAGGCGCTCTTCTTGTGGAGTTTCTCAAGCTTCTTGCGAATGCGGGTACGCTTCAGGGAGCTGAGGTAGTCCACGAACAGCTTGCCGTTCAGGTGATCCATCTCGTGCTGGATACAAACCGCCAGCAGGCCCCGGGCTTCCAGCTCGAATGGTTTGCCGTCACGACCCAGCGCCCGGATCTTGCAGTGTTCGATCCGCTCAACCTCTTCATAGAAGCCGGGTACTGACAGGCAGCCTTCCTGCATGGCTTCTTTTTCGCCATCCAGTACTTCCACCTGCGGGTTGATAAACACCCGGGGCTCGCTCTTGTCTTCCGACAGATCCATAACGATGATCTGTTTGTGAACGTTCACCTGGGTGGCCGCAAGGCCAATGCCAGCCGCATCGTACATGGTCTCCAACATGTCGTCGATCAGCTTGCGGTCGGCGTCTGTCACCTCTTCAACCGGTTTGGCGACGGTGCGCAGACGGGGATCCGGGTATTCGAGAATCTCTAATATCATATATTCATACTTTTAGTCTGAATGACAGGACGCCAGTCGATCCGGCCGACGTCTCTTTTAACTTTGTAACCTTTTAACTTTTGTAACTTTTGTAGCATTGTGAAAGTGATCTCCGAAATGCGACAGCGTACTGCGCAAATTTTCGCCCTGACTTTACCATTATCGGGGCGGGGCCTCAGCTTTCAACGGCTGACGGAGTATCCAACGTTAGGCCCACTATTATCTAACAATTCGGCGATTGAGTACAAACTGATCAGTTAATAGTTAAAATCTTTCACCGGTGGGATAGAATTTACTGGAAGAACAAAAGATAACATCACAATTTTCGAGACTTCTTCTATAGTAACTGGAATACCAACGTAATAAGCTGCAGGTAACTGACTGCATCCCAACAGAATGCAAAAGAATCAAGGCACGCGATCAAGGACTTACACAATGAGGAAACTGCTGTACGCTCTGGCAGCAACTACGCTGCTGTTAACCTCCTGGGCCCATGCGGCACCGGAGTTGCGGTCCGATCATCCCGAGCGTTACACCGTTGTGAAAGGTGATACCCTCTGGGACATTTCGGCCCGTTTTCTGAATAACCCGTGGTATTGGCCGGAGATATGGCATGTGAACCCGCAGGTCGCCAACCCTCACCTGATTTACCCCGGCGATCGCCTTGCCCTGGTTTACATTGATGGCAAGCCCCGTATTACCAAGGTAGCAACCAGCGACGTGGTCAGGCTGTCGCCACAGGTCCGTTCCGAGCCCATCGATACGCCGATCCCCGCAATTCCGCTGGATGCCATCGGCAGCTTCCTGACCGACACCCGCATCGTAAGCCCGGAAGAACTCAATGGTGCTCCTTACGTGCTGGAAGGTGAGGATGGCCGGATTATTACCGGCGCTGGCGACCGGATCTACGCCCGCGGAGAAAAGCCGGCCAACAAGGTTGGAGTCTTCCGTCGCAGCAAGGAATTCAGGGATCCGGGGACGGGCGAATTCCTTGGTCTTGAGGCCCGCAGCATCGCCCGCGGTGACGTGGCCCGTGAAAATGGTGACGTACTGACTGTGAACCTGACCAGCTCCAATGAAGAAGTTCGTATTGGCGACCGGCTGCTGGTAAGCGAAGACCGCCGCCTGACCACCAGCTTTGTGCCCAGCGTACCCAGCGAAAACGTAGAGGGTCAGATGATCTCCGTCGATGGTGGTGTCAGCCAGATCGGCCAGTTTGACGTGGTTGCCATCAACCGCGGTACCCGCGAAGGCCTGGAAGCGGGTAATGTGATGGCGGTGCTGAAGAGTGGCAACCTGGTTCGCGATCCCGTGACGGGTGAAACCATTGAGCTGCCCTCAGAGCGCGCCGGGCTGCTGATGGTTTTCCAGGCCTATGAAAAAATGAGTTATGGCCTGGTGCTTCAGGCCAGTCGTGCCCTGGCAGTTGGTGACAAGGTCACCAACCCCTGATCGACTGATATTGAGTGGCCGGACCAGGAAGGCCGGCCGACGCTTACTGCAAGGATGATGCTGTGTTTTCCTCCCCTTTGGCCCCCTGGCTGCTGCTTACCTGTTTACCAAAATTCGGCCATGCCCGACGCCGCGAATTGCTGGCGGAAATCCCTGAACTGAAGAACCTGCTCACCATGAACCCGGCCACCCTGCGGGCACTTGGCCTGGCCGCAGAAAGCCGTGCGGCCATCCAGGCGTGGCAGCAGCAGGACGAATCGCATCCGGTGGTGCGTGAGGTCCGGACCATTCTGGAAAACTGCCGGCGCCATAACATTGGCATTCTCACCTGGCAGGATGTCGACTATCCGGAGCAGCTAAGGCACATTCACGACGCCCCACTGGTACTCTATACCCTTGGCAACACGGGGCTTCTGGGTCGGGAGCAGATTGGCATTATCGGGAGCCGCAAGGCCACACGGGCCGGTCTGGACCATGCACGCCGGTTCGCGGCTGAACTCAGCGCCCGGGAGTTGCTGGTCACCAGTGGTCTGGCGCTGGGTGTGGACGGCGCCGCTCATGCCGGCGCCCTGGATGCGGGCTTCCCGACCACGGCGGTGATCGGGTGTGGGCTGGATCGTCTTTATC
The DNA here is from genome assembly GCF_056857895.1 of Marinobacter sp. B-21. Taxonomy (NCBI): domain Bacteria; kingdom Pseudomonadati; phylum Pseudomonadota; class Gammaproteobacteria; order Pseudomonadales; family Marinobacteraceae; genus Marinobacter; species Marinobacter sp. B-21. The sequence goes on along the minus strand of NZ_JBSXNZ010000089.1, from coordinate 134,660 downwards.
CAAACCAGCACCGCCGCCTTGGCGAGCGGGTGATTGCCGAGGGGCTGATGATTTCCGAATACCCGCCTGGTACCCCGGCCAAAGCGGCCCACTTTCCCCAGCGTAACCGGATTATCAGTGGCCTGAGCCGCGGCGTCCTGGTGGTGGAAGCGGGTCTCCGCAGTGGTTCCCTGATCACCGCGAGGATGGCCCTGGAGCAGGGACGCGAGGTGTTTGCCATCCCGGGGTCGATCCACAGTCCGGTCGCCAGGGGCTGTCACCATCTGATCAGGCAGGGCGCGCGCCTCGTAGAAACAGTGGACGACATTCTTGAGGAACTGGGGTCCTGGTGGTCCGGGTCATTGACGGAAGATGTCGCCACCACGCCGGAGCCGAAGCGGCAGAACCGGTCCAGCCAGTTGCTGGCCGGTCTGGACAGCCGGGAAATCGCGGTATTTGAGGCTTTAGGGTATGATCCACAATCAACCGACGCACTGAGTTCAGCCACCGGTCTCCCCGCTGACCAGCTCATGCAATCCCTGTTGCTACTGGAGTTGCAAGGGTTGGTGAGCTCGGCACCGGGAGGCTTCCAGAAAATCGCCTGAGCCCCGTGTGATCATCCACCCTGATTGATTCTGACAAGAGCAGTATGGCTGTTTCCCACCCGCTTTCTGACTGGCAATTGCATTGTGTTCGCCGCACTGTGATGCACGGGGGTGTGATCGCTTATCCGACCGAAGCGGTCTGGGGCCTGGGCTGTGACCCCTGGGACCAACAGGCGGTGGAACGGATTCTGGAACTGAAGCGTCGTCCCGTCGGAAAAGGGGTGATTCTGGTAGCCTCCTCTGTGGACCAGATTCGTTTCCTGCTGGATCCCCTGCCCCGGTCGCTTCAGGCCGAAGCAGAACGTCACTGGCCCGGGCCGGTGACCTGCCTGTTGCCGGATGTAGAGCAGCAGGTGCCGGAATGGGTGCGTGGCCAGCATCATTCCATTGCGGTTCGGGTAAGTGAGCATCCAGTGGTGCGTGCCCTGTGCGACACGGTTGGCATGCCGCTGGTATCCACTTCCTGCAACCCGGCCGGGCGCCAGCCGGCGCGGAATATCTGGCAGGTCCGGCGGTATTTCGGTAACCAGCTCGACTGGATTGTGCCCGGCTCGCTTGGCGGCAATCGCAAACCCAGCCGGATTATTGATATTGTCAACGGTAAGCAGCTTCGTTAGGAGAATTCATGTCACAGCAGCCCGATAGCCATGCGGTAAAAGAGTACCTGCTGAGTCTGCAGGAAAATATTTGCAGCCGCCTGGAAGTCGTGGATGGCGGCGCTGCCTTTATCCGGGATGCCTGGGACCGCCCGGAAGGTGGCGGCGGTGTCAGCCGGGTAATTACCGAAGGGAAAGTGTTTGAAAAAGGCGGAGTCAACTTCTCCCATGTGATGGGAGAGACCATGCCGGCTTCAGCCACGGCCCACCGACCCCATCTTGCCGGCGCGCCCTGGGAGGCTATGGGCGTTTCCCTGGTGATTCATCCGAACAACCCCTATGTGCCCACCTCGCACGCCAATGTCCGCTTTTTCATTGCCAGGCCCCGGAACAGTGAGCCGGTTTACTGGTTTGGCGGCGGTTACGATCTCACCCCCTATTACGGTTTCGAGGAGGACTGTGTGCATTGGCACAAGACCGCCCGGGCCGCGTGCGAAGCCTTTGGTGAGGGTACCTACCATCGCTTCAAGCACTGGTGCGACAATTATTTCTATCTCAAGCACCGGGACGAGCCCCGGGGTGTGGGTGGTCTTTTCTTTGATGATCACAACACCGGGGGTTTCGAGCAGGACTTCGGCCTGATGAAAGCCGTCGGTGACAGCTATATTGAAGCCTATGAGCCCATTGTCCGGCGCCGGATGGATCACCCTTACGGTGACCGTGAGCGGGATTTCCAGCTCTACCGGCGTGGGCGTTACGTGGAGTTCAATCTGGTGTACGACCGCGGCACCCTGTTTGGGCTGCAATCCGGCGGCCGGACGGAGTCCATCCTGATGTCCCTGCCGCCCCTGGTGCGCTGGGATTACAACCGGACCGTGGAACCGGGGTCTGACGAGGCCCGGCTCACGGAGTTTTTCCTGACCGGCCGGGACTGGCTGGAGGCCAACCATGACTAACGATCTGTACGCCGTTGTTGGCAACCCGGTCAGCCACAGCAAGTCGCCAAGGATTCACAGCCTGTTTGCCAGCCAGACCGGCGAGGCGGTGGAATACACCGCCATCCAGGCGCCCCTGGACGGTTTCCCGGGCACCGTGAGGCAGTTTTTCGAGCGCGGTGGCCAGGGCCTGAATGTGACGGTGCCGTTCAAGGAAGACGCCTGGAAGCTGGCTGAACGCCGGACCGAGCGGGCGGAGAAGGCCGGGGCGGCCAACACCCTTTATCAGGATGGCGCCGGCGTGCTGACCGCCGACAATACCGACGGCTGCGGCATTGTCCGGGATCTGGTCCGGAATCATGGGGTGCGCCTTGAGGGTGCCGATATTCTGGTTCTGGGTGCCGGAGGGGCGGTCCGCGGCGTTCTGGGCCCCCTACTGGCGGAGCGGCCGGCCTCTCTTACCATCGCCAACCGCACGCTTGCCCGGGCGCAAGCCCTGGTTGAGCTGTTTGCACCGGTTGCCGGCTCCACACAGCTGTCTGCCTGCGCTTTTGACGAGCCCCGGGAACCCTATGACCTGATCATCAACGGCACCAGCGCCAGCTTGCAGGGCGATCTGCCACCTCTTTCACCGGAGGTGATTGGTGAGAAAACGGTGGTCTACGACATGATGTATTCCTTGCAGACCACGACCTTCAATCAGTGGGCCCTCGATCAGGGCGCGCAAACCGTTTACGACGGTCTTGGTATGCTGGTGGAGCAGGCGGCGGAATCATTCCGGATCTGGCGTGGTGTGGCCCCGGAAACCGCGCCGGTGATTGATGAATTGCGCGACGACTGAGCCCCTGGCCCCGGATTGGGCTATGCTCAGGGTCAACATTCCGTAAGGATTTTCAATGGATATTCTTACCCTTGTGGGGCTTGTAGCCGGTGTCCTGATTGTCATCCTGGCAATGCTGACCAATGCCTCATTCCTGACATTTCTGAACCTCCCGGGCCTGGCCATTGTGCTGGGCGGAACCTTTGCCGTTACCCTGATCAAGTTCCGCATGGCGTCTGTGATGAGCGCCTTCCGCCTGGCCATGTCGGCGGCGTTCACCGACCGCATGGCCCGGCCCGCGGAGTTGATCCGGGAGGTAGGCTCGCTGGCCGTGGTGGTGCGCAAGGAGGGTATTCTCGGGCTGGAGAATCATCAGACCGGCAACGAGTTCCTGCAGAAAGCCATCAATCTCTGTGTTGATGGCCATTCGCCTGAACTGGTCGAAGAAGCTCTGGCCCAGGAGGCCCAGCAGACCGCCGAACGCTATGAGGTGGCCGAGCGGGTGTTCCGCGGCATCGGGGAATCCGCGCCGGCTATCGGCATGTTGGGTACTCTGGTGGGGCTGGTGCAGATGCTCAATACCCTGGACGACCCCTCGTCCATAGGCCCGGCCATGGCCATTGCCCTGTTGACCACCCTGTATGGTGCCTTCATCGCCCAGCTGATCGCCCTGCCCCTGGCGGACAAACTCCAGCTCAAGGCGGAGGACGAGGCGCGCAACCAGCTACTGATTCTTACCTCGATCAAGAACATCATGCGTGGCGAGAATCCGCGGGTAATGACCGAGCTGTTGTCATCGTTCGTCACTCCGGAGCAGCGTACCGGTCTGGCGCCGGAGCGGGAGGCCTGAGGCTTTGGAGCTGGTCCGGAAGAAAAACAAGCTGCGTCTGAAGAACGACACTCCGGCCTGGATCGTCACCTTTGCCGACCTGGCCACCCTGCTGCTCACCTTTTTTATTTTACTGTTGTCCTTTGCAGAATTGGATGTCGAGAAATACCGGGCCATGGCCAACTCCATGGCGGTCGCTTTCGGGTCCAGCAATGTGCTGGCAGACGATGTCGGCGGCTCGCCCCTGACCCTGATCGAATCGGAGTCCGTTTCGCTTCCTCAGCCATCCGAATCCCAGGCGAGGGTGCCGGAGTTTATTGACGAGCGCACAGATGGCGCCGCCCCTACCAAGATTCCCGGCGGCGTGATTGATCTGGCCAGCCGGATGATCCGGGAGCTGGAACCGGAGGTGGCCTCAGAGGCCCTGAGCGTCAATTACGATGAAAACCAAGTGGTTATCCGGTTCTCCGAGGAAGCCACCTTCCGCTCCGGGGAAGCCGCTATCAAGCCGGAGATGATGCCGATTATCGAACGTGTCGTGAACGTGCTGTCAGCCTGTACCGGTGACGTTCTGGTATCCGGATATACCGATGACCGGCCCATTTCCAGTGACCGTTATCGCTCGAACTGGGATCTTTCAGCGGCCCGGGCGGTTTCCGTGGTCCATGAGCTGGTCATGAACCGCCAGGTTCCGGCGGAGCGGGTGGTTGCGGCCGGTCGCGCCGAGACCAACCCGCTGGTGCCTAACGACTCACTTGAAAACCGGGCGCTGAACCGCCGGGTGGAAATCGCCATTCGCAATCCGGAATGCAATGACGAGGTTGCCACCGGCGATCTTCCGGTCGAAATCCTGCCCTGAGCCTTATATCTGCTGCGCAGCCTCTCATGCGCAATCCATATAACTGACGTGCTTTCAGGGCTTTATACTATGCCCCCGATAATTCACTGGCACAGCGGAATGAGAGAACAACCATGAGTGGACCGGACAAGCCCAAAGTCATTGGCGAGGAATGGAGTGATGAGCGGGTCAGGAGTTTCCTGGACATCCTGCCCTGGGATGCTGCTGAAAACGCCGATTACAACGCCCTGCTGAAGGCCTACCAGGCCATGCGGGCCGGAGATTTCGAGCGCTTTATCGGGTTCTTCGTTGCCGAGGGCCGGGATCTGAACGCCACCAACGGCGAGGGTGAAACCATCCTTGATCTGATTTCCCGGCATCGTCGGAGTGTGGACTACGCCCGGTCGCTGGAAAACGCCGGTGCCAAAAAAACGACCGCAGCCGGGAGCTGATCCCGGTGCGGCCGCGTCTCGCGGTCTGAAGCCGGCGGAAGTTACTGCACGTCGACCTCAATGGCCTTGGGCTCTTTCGGTTCAGTCTTCTGGAGTGTCAGGGTCAGCATGCCGTCCCTGAAGCTGGCCTTCACGCTGTTTTCATCGACATTGTCCGGCAGCGTGAAGCGGCGCAGAAAACTGCCGTAGAAGCGCTCAATCCGGTGGTGCTTCTTGTCTTCGGCTTCTTCCTCGCTCTTGCGTTCGCCCTGAATGCTCAGAACGCCCTCGTGCACGGTGACTTTCACGTCTTCCCTGGACATGCCCGGCAACTCGGCTTCAATGGTAAAGGCTTCCGGCGTCTCCTTGATGTCGACCGCCGGGGCCCAGTCGCTGCGGCTGAACAGATCCCTGCCTTCGCGCTCGCCACCGGAGCGGGTCAGGCCAAACATGCGGTTATAGCGGTTCATCAGGTCTTCAAACTCATTGACCGGATTCCAGCGGGTAATATTGCTCATAAGGATTTCCTCCTTTTCGTCGTGAACGAATCTGAATAAACAGACATCAGCTTCGATCACGGAACAGCTCCATGCCGGTGGCGCCAGCCGGATGGTTATCCGTGAACCTCTGCTAATTTCGAATGTAGGTGCGCACGAAGGGTTTTCAAGGGCTGGGTGTTCGGATTTTGATCGGAATCAATCCCCACCGGACTGTGGCGCCTCAAGGTATTCATCTTTCAGCCGGACATAGTTGGCGGCCGTGTATTTAAAGAACCCCCGCTCCTGGTCGGTCAGCGCCCGGGCCTTTTTACACGGCGAGCCAACGTACAGATGCCCCGATTCCAGCGTCTTCCCCGGCGGCACCAGACACCCGGCAGCGACAATCACCTCGTCTTCCACCACGGCCCCATCCATGATGATACAGCCCATACCCACCAGCACCCGGCTACCAATGGTGCAACCATGCAGCAGCGCCTTGTGGCCGACGGTTACATCATCTCCCAGCGTTAGTGGGTAACCCCCGGGGTTATAATCACTGGCGTGCGTGATGTGCAGCACCGATCCGTCCTGAATGCTGCAGCGATCCCCGATCCGGATTTGGTGCATGTCCCCACGCACGACCGTCATGGGCCAGATGGAGACGTCATCACCGGTCTGGACATCGCCAATCACCGCGGCACTGGGATCAACCCAGGCGCGCTGTCCAAAATGTGGCGTGATACCCTTGTGTGAGCGTACATTTGTCATTACATAGTACCTGTTAATTAAGCGTTTACCCGGTGGCCCGGGGTACCTGTGGGAGAGGCCCTTCCAAAACTGTGCGGAGCCATGGATGGCGGAGCCCAAGCGTCACATGGACGTGCCGCAAGGAGCGTGTTTTGGAAGGGCCTCTCCCACAGGTGCCCGCCCCGGTAGTTGATACACCGAAACTACCTTAGATACAAAGAGCTGAGAAGGGGACTTATGAATAACCCGTTACTGACCGATGACCTGTTGCCGAAGTTTGACCATGTCCGCACGGAACACATGGAAACGGCAATTGACCAGATTCTCAGTGAAAACCGGATGAAGATCAGCCAACTGGCCGGGCAGGAGGACCCCACCTGGGATACCCTGGCGCAGCCGATGCAGGCAATGGAAGACAAACTGAGCAACGCCTGGTCGGTGATTTCACACCTGAACGGGGTGATGAACAGCGACGACCTGCGCAAGGTGTACAAGAACTGCCTGGAGAAGCTGACCGAGTACAGCACCGAAGTCAGCCAGAACGAGGCACTGTGCAACGCCTATAAGAAACTGGCGGCACGGGAGGATTTCAGGGATCTGAGCGAAGCCCAGCGCAAGTCGGTGGACAATACCCTGCGGGATTTCCACCTGGGCGGTGTCGACCTGCCCGAGGACAAGAAAAAGCAGTACGCCGATCTGTCCCGGGAGCTGGCAGAGCTGTCCAACCGCTTCAGCGACAACGTTCTGGATGCGACCCAGCACTGGTTCAAACACATCACCGATGTGGATGAGCTGACCGGCATTCCGGAAACCGCCATCGAAGGCGCCAGGCAGGCGGCCCGGCAGAAGGAGTTGGACGGGTATGTGATTACCCTGGATTTCCCCAGCTTCTTCCCGGTGATGACCTACTGTGACAACCGGGATCTGCGCCGGGAAGTCTACGAGGCGTTTGTTACCCGGGCGTCGGATCAGGGCCCGGATGCCGGCCAGTGGGACAACACGCCGGTGATGGCGGAGATTCTGAAGCGCCGCCATGCTCTCGCCCAACTGCTCGGTTTTGACAACTTCGCCGAGCGCTCCCTGGTCACCAAGATGGCCCGCAGCAGCGACGAGGTGCTGGAGTTCCTGACCCAGTTGGCGGCCAGGTCCAGGCCCCAGGCCGAAAAAGAGTTTGCCGAACTGAAGGCTTTTGCCAAAGACGAGTATGGCGTGGAGGACATGCAGGCCTGGGACATTGGCTACTACAGCGAAAAACTGCGCCAGAAACGTTATGACATTTCCCCGGAAACCCTGCGCCCCTGGTTCCCGGTGAACAATGTAGTGCCCGGCCTGTTCCGGGTGGCGGAGAAGTTGTTTGATGTGCAGATCGAAGCCAGACCCGAGGTGGAGACCTGGCACGAAGACGCCACCGCCTACTGCATCAGCCGTAACGGCGAACCCCTGGCCTGGTTTTACCTGGACCTGTTTGCCCGCCAGGGTAAGCGCGGCGGCGCCTGGATGGCGGATTGCCGGGTTCGCTGGCGCAACCAGCGTGGCCACCTGCAGCTACCGGTCGCTTTCCTGACCTGCAACTTCACGCCCCCGGTGAACGGCCAGCCGTCATTGTTGACCCACGACGAGGTCACCACCTTGTTCCATGAGTTCGGTCACGGCCTGCACCACATGCTGACCCAGGTCGACGTGCTGGACGTATCCGGCATTAACGGCGTGGCCTGGGATGCGGTGGAGCTGCCCAGCCAGTTCCTGGAGAACTGGTGCTGGAACCCGGAATCCCTGGGATTGATCGCTTCGCATCACGAAACCGGCGAACCGCTTCCGGAAGATCTGTTGCAGAAGTTGCTGGCAGCGAAGAACTTCCAGTCCGGAATGGCCATGGTGCGCCAGTTGGAATTCTCCCTGTTTGACTTCCGCCTGCACGCGGAGTTCACCAGAGAGGCGCCCACCAACCCGCTGGATATGCACCGCAAGGTGCGCAGCGAAATTGCGGTGGTGCAAGCCCCGGAATTCAACCGCTTCCCGAACTCGTTCTCGCACATTTTCGCGGGTGGATACGCAGCCGGTTATTACAGCTACAAATGGGCGGAAGTACTGGCGGCCGATGCTTTCTCACTGTTCGAGGAGAAAGGCATCTTCGATCCTGAAACCGGCAAGGCCTTCCTGAACAACATCCTGGAGAAAGGCGGCTCGCAGGAGCCCATGGAGCTGTTCAAAGCGTTCCGCGGCCGGGAACCGCAGGTGGATGCCCTGTTGAGACAATCCGGCATCACGGACGAAGCCGCCTGAGAATAAACGGTGTCGGGTCAGGCCAAAGGCCGTAACCCGACAACCAATACCCATATTGACGGGAGTACTCTTATGGCGAGTCCAAAACGTTTTATCGCCGGGGCCGTCTGCCCTCGCTGTGGTGAGATGGACAAGATCATGATGTTCACCACCGATGACGATGACCAGGTACGCGAGTGCGTGGCCTGTGGCTTCACCGATGCGGTGTCTGACGTCGAACAGCCGACCAGCCCGGAGCTGGAAACCCGGGTGAACAAGCGCAAGAACGAGGACGATCACACCGTCCGGCAGGTGGTGTTTTTCAAGGCCGGGGCAGACGACTGACGCCGGCAGTCAAGGTACGTGATTACCGTCAGGCTTCGTCGAGGCGGGCAAAACGGGGAACCTGCTCGCCGGCCACTTCCACGGTTTCCCGGAACATGGTCAGAGGGCGTACCCAGAGGCTGTAGTCGCCGTACAGGCAGCGGTAAACCACCATCTGCTCTTCGGTTTCACTGTCCCGGGCGATGCCGATCACTTCGTAATCCTTGCCCTTGTAGTGGCGATAGCGGCCGGGCCGTATCGTGTTTTTATGTTCTGTCATCCTGTACCTCGGCGGATTCAGGCCTGTTGAACCCTGCTTTTACGGGGGACGCAGGGGGCGTAACCGTATAAACTTGATCAGGAATGGCAGGGATGCGAAAAGACTCAGCCAGGGCCTGAAGTGTAGAACAACTACCCGGCCCCGGAAACCGGAAACCGCTATGACTTGGCAGGCCTCCTGCGTATTCCTGATTCTATTGTGGCTGACAGGTCTGGCCAGCGCCCCCGTTCAGGCAGCCCCGGTGGCTTTCGAGTGGCTGGAGGCGCCGGCCAATGAGCTGGCGCTGGCTGATGTCCGCGCTGCGCCGTCGGCCAGTTGGCAACGCTTTGGCGCCAGCGAGGTTTTCAATCGCGGTTTCAGCAATGGCAGTTTCTGGCTTAAGATCGAGGTTCCGCCAGAGCCGGCCAACCGGGTGCTTGAGATTGGCTATCCGCTGCTGGACGAGGTTTCTGTGTACTGGGTGCTCAATGGGGAGCTGATCCAGACTCACCAGACTGGCGACACCCTGCCTTTCAGCAGTCGCCCCATCTATCATCGCAATTTCGTGTTCCTGGTGCCCTCGAATACCCAGCCGGTGACCGCCTTCGTGCGGGTGAAAACCCTGGGATCGGTTCAGATTCCCGTGGCGGTCACGCCTTCGGCCGAGTTTCTGGCCAATGAGCAGTTGTCCTATGGCTGGCAAACGGTGTTTCTGGGCATCATCATCGCGATGGCGCTGTACAACCTGTTCCTGTTCGTTATTGTCCGTCATTCAACCTACCTCTGGTACGTGCTGACGGTCGTTGCCACCGGGCTGGTACAACTGAATTTCCATGGCCTGCTGTTCCAGTGGCTGTGGCCGGATTTACCCGTTATCAACCGCTACTTCACGGTGCCGGCCATCAGCCTTGCCCTGTTTTGTGCCGCCATGTTTACCCTTCGGTTCCTGAACGTCCGCCTCTACAGCCATGCCAGTTACCGGTTTCTGCAACTGGCTCTGGCGGGCGCCGGATTTGCGTTTCTGTTCGGCCTGTTCGGCAGCTACCAGGCGGGAATCGTGCTGATCAGTGTGCTTGCCGCTGTGGTAACACCGGCGGCCTGGCTGATTGGCATGCTGGTCTGGCGCAAAGGCCAGATCCTGGGTGGCTTCTATGTGCTTGCCTGGACGCCGCTGCTGATCGGCCATCTGATTCTGGCCTTAAGCAAGCTGGGTGTCATGCCCCGCAGCTTCATGACCGAGTTCGTGCCCCAGGTGGGAATAGCCCTGGAAGTGATCCTGCTTTCATTCGCCATGGCCTATCGCATCAACCTGGAGCGCCGCCGGAGACACCAGGCTCAGGAACAGGCGCTGGTTATTCAGCAGCAGGCCAACCAGACCCTGGAGTCGCGGGTTCAGGAGCGCACCGAAGAGCTGGAGCGGGCCAACGAGCAGCTCAAGGCTATCAGCCTGACGGATGGCCTGACGCACGTTGCGAACCGACGGCGGTTCGATGAAAAGCTTGCTGACGAATGGAGTCGGGCCCAGCGTCACGGTCATCCGCTGAGTCTGTTGATGCTGGATATCGATCGTTTCAAACGGGTAAATGACGAGCTTGGGCACCTGGTGGGTGACGATTGCCTGACGGAAGTCGCAGCCCTGTGTGCCCGTGAAATCCAAAGATCCGGAGATCTGCTGGCCCGTTATGGCGGTGAGGAATTCAGTATTCTGTTACCGGCAACGCCGGAACAAGGCGCGGTTGAGGTGGCCGAGCGGGTTCGCCAGGCGGTGGCCCGCCATCCGGTGCATTCCAGGGAGCGGGTGGCACCGGTCAGCCTGACCATCAGTGTGGGTGTCGCCTCCCTGGTGCCCACTCCGGGCATGGCAGCCCACGAGCTGATCCGGCAGGCCGATGAGGCGCTGTATGCCGCCAAGGAATCGGGCCGCAACCGGGTAATGGTTGCCCGTGGATTCGGGGCGGCGTCGGTCCCCGGCGCCTGACCAGAGCAGTCAGTTTTTCAGCTTGTAACGCCCAGGCCCGAGGAAAATCACTGCCACCGCTGTGAACAGGAAGAACCCCTGGAGTTCCAGCGCCCAGCCTCCGTTGCGGCCCAGGGTCAGTAATTCGTTGGTATGCACAAGCACAATTGCCACCAGCATATTGAACACGATCAGCAGGGCGCCAATGCGGGTCTGGTAGCCCAGAATCACCATTAGCGGGGCAATGATTTCACCCACGAAAACCCCGTAAGCCAGGAAGCTGGGCAGCCCGTGGCTGGCCAGCGCGCCTTCAATGAAACCAACACCGTTGAGCAGTTTGGCAATACCGTGGAACAGTATCAGGCCGCCCAGGGTCAGGCGGATAATCAGTTTTCCCAGATCAGCGTTTTCGAGCAAGGTGTGGGTCTCCAGTGTACTGTTGATGGTCGCCGCATCACGGCAGGCCACGGCAGAGCACTCAAAACCTGTCAGGACAGGCCGGAACCGAGGGAGAATCGAATGTGGTTCCTTACCAGCAGATTTTCCCAGTAATGCCGCATCCAGTCCCAGGCGGCGTTGTTGACCTGTTCGACGAAGGGGTCGAGGTTGAGCTCGTAATAGTCCGGCGTGCCGGCTATCTGCAACACGGTCACGGTTATGGAGTCGTCCAGTTCATTGGCAAAAGGCTCGCCAATCAGCTGGTGAGCGAGCAGGTTAGCACGAGTCGCCTCCATATCCACCAGTTTGCTGGTCCGGGTGCACCGGTTGTTTTCATACATTTCTTCCATCAGCCGGTGGCACAGATAGGCCCGGATCAGCAGGCCATCGAGGCCGTCATAACGCACCAACAGGGCTGAGGGCTGGGTGAAGTAACGGATGGCGGCACTGACAAACGGTTCAAACAGATCGGCTTTGCCGGCCTCACGGGCACAGGCTTCGACGCATTCAATCAGTCTCGGTGCCAACTCTACGTATTCAACCACAAACTGGAACAGACAGGTGGCCGGCTGGTAGCCCTCGATAGTGACGGCAGAGGGCAACGCGGCAACCTTCGCATGCAGCTGCCGGAGGAAGGTGCCGGAGCGGGCTTCCTTGCGCCGAGCCTGATCAATAATTTCGAGGACTACCTGTGGTGTCATTTCAGGAGATGCCAATGTTTGAACGAATTGAGGTCGCAAGGCGCCTCCCGTTGTTAGTAGCAGTTAGCAACGAGTTCCCGGGCAGGTAAAGAGTAGGGCTGGCTACCCCATCGTGCCTGCCTTTTCTGACAAGTGTAGCCGAGATTCGGCCAACTGCTTTTCCGGCATTGTGAAAATACACAGTCGTAATGTTACAGATTGAACTCCGGTCACTGGCTCTCAAACCATCGTCCGTTTCGGGTATGAGAGCGGCACAGCTACCCATACTGAGACTCGGGGCTATCGAGGAGCCCTGGCACGGCGGCGTCCACCAGCCCCAGCAGGGGAACGGTGAGGTTGGTGAGCATCAATGGTCAGGCCAGCACCCAGAGACGCCGGTTGGTTACCGGAAGGTTAAATAACATATTCGTTTTAATTCTTAAAAATTATCAGTTAGATTTTTTGGGTTTAGCCGATTTTTTAGTCTTTTCTTGATCTGTGTCTATACTCGGAACTGATGTATCCGTAAGTAGGCTTCCACTCTGGTTTTTCCGGTGTATGCGAGCGCCAGTCAGGCCAGAGGGGTAACGCAAAATCCGACAAGAATAACACTCTGTGGAGACACAGTATGCGCGTGCACGCTCAGCGGGCAGGTGCCCTTTTAGGCGGTCTGATGTTCCCCGCCTGGTCCATGGCGGACTGGACACTGAACATGACCCCGGGGGTGACCAGCACCAGTAACAGGGTTTTTGACCTTCACATGACCATACTCTGGATCTGCGTCGTCATCGGCGTGGTGGTATTCGGTGTCATGTTCTGGTCCATCTTCGCCCACAGGAAATCCCAGGGCGCAAAACCTGCCAATTTCCACGAAAACACCCTGGTCGAGATTCTCTGGACCATCATACCCTTTGTGATCCTGGTGGTTATGGCGATTCCTGCCACTGCTACGCTGGTGGACATGTACGACTCCACAAAGTCCGAGGTAGACATCAAGGTCACCGGGTACCAGTGGAAGTGGCAGTATGAGTATATCAACGAGGACTTTGGTTACTTCTCGAACCTGTCCACGCCTATGGACCAGATTGAAAACCGGCAGGTCAAAGGCGAGAACTACCTCCTGGAAGTCGATAACCCCCTGGTGATTCCGGTAGGTAAAAAGGTTCGCTTCCTGCTGACGGCCAACGATGTGATCCACTCCTGGTGGGTGCCGGATTTTGGCGTGAAGAAAGATGCCATTCCCGGCTTCATCAACGAAACCTGGACCCGGGTGGACGAGCCGGGCATCTACCGTGGCCAGTGCACCGAACTTTGTGGCAAAAACCACGGCTTCATGCCCGTGGTGGTCAAGGCTGTTCCTCAGGAAGAGTACGCGGCCTGGGTGGCCGAGCAGAAGGAGGCAGCCGAGCAAGAGCGTGAGCTGACCCAGAAAGACTGGACCATGGCTGAGCTGATGGAGCGGGGCGAAAAGGCTTATCAAACTGCTTGTGCCGCCTGTCATCAGGCCGATGGCAGTGGTGCACCGCCGGCGTTCCCGGCGTTGAAAGGCAGCAAAATAGCCACAGAAGATATGGCAGCGCACATCGACATCGTTGTGAATGGTAAATCCGGCACCGCGATGCAGGCCTTTGGGAATCAATTGAGCGAGGTGGACCTGGCCGCAGTCATTACCTATGAGCGGAATGCCTGGGGTAACAGTACCGGCGAGATGGTCACACCAAAAGAGATCTTTGATTACAAGAACCAGCAGTAATCAACGCCAGATAACAGATATCACCAGCCACAATAAATGGCGGTAACGGGGGTTTTCATGAGTGCGGTTGCAGATACCCACGCCCAGGATCATCATCACGGCCCGGCTAAAGGCATCAGCCGCTGGCTGCTGACCACAAACCACAAGGATATCGGGACAATGTACCTGATATTCAGCTTCACCATGTTCCTGCTGGGCGGAACTATGGCCATGGTCATTCGCGCCGAACTGTTCCAGCCCGGTCTGCAGATTGTGCAGCCGGAATTCTTCAACCAGATGACCACCATGCACGGTCTGATCATGGTCTTTGGCGCCGTCATGCCGGCCTTTGTGGGGCTGGCGAACTGGATGCTTCCGTTGATGATCGGCGCGCCGGACATGGCGCTGCCACGGATGAACAACTGGAGCTTCTGGCTGCTGCCCTGCGCCTTCCTGATCCTGGTCTCCACCCTGTTCATGGAAGGTGGCGCGCCCAACTTTGGCTGGACTTTCTACGCGCCCCTGTCGACCACTTACGGGCCGCCAAGCACCACCTTCTTCATCTTTGCCGTCCATATCATGGGTATTTCCTCGATCATGGGTGCCATCAATGTGATTGCCACCATCCTGAACCTTCGAGCCCCGGGCATGACCCTGATGAAAATGCCCCTGTTCGTCTGGACCTGGCTGATCACCGCGTTCCTGCTTATCGCAGTAATGCCGGTGCTGGCCGGTGTGGTGACCATGATGCTGATGGACATCAACTTCGGCACCAGCTTCTTTGATGCCTCCGGCGGCGGTGATCCCGTTCTGTTCCAGCATGTGTTCTGGTTCTTCGGCCACCCCGAGGTCTATATCATGATCCTGCCGGCGTTCGGGGCGGTGTCCCACATCATTCCGGCCTTCTCCCGCAAGCCCCTGTTCGGCTATGCCTCCATGGTGTATGCGGTCGGTGCCATTGCCCTGCTGTCGTTCGTGGTCTGGGCGCACCACATGTTTACGGTGGGCATTCCCATTACCGGCCAGGTGTTCTTCATGTACGCCACCATGCTGATCGCCGTCCCCACCGGGGTGAAGGTGTTCAACTGGGTAGCCACCATGTTCCGGGGTTCGCTCAGTTTTGAGGCGCCCATGCTGTTTGCGGTGGCCTTCGTGATCCTGTTCACCATCGGCGGTTTTTCAGGTCTTATGCTGGCGATTGCGCCGGCTGATTTCCAGTATCACGATACTTACTTCGTGGTTGCCCATTTCCACTATGTGCTGGTGCCGGGCGCGATCTTCGGAATCTTCGCCTCTGCGTATTTCTGGCTGCCCAAGTGGACCGGCCACATGTACGACGAAACCCTCGCCAAAACCCATTTCTGGCTGTCATTCATCGGCATGAACCTTGCCTTCTTCCCCATGCACTTCCTTGGGCTGGCGGGCATGCCTCGGCGGATTCCGGATTACGCGTTGCAGTTTGCGGATTTCAACATGGTGTCCAGCATTGGTGCCTTCATGTTTGGCGCTACCCAGATCCTGTTCCTGTTCATTGTGGTCAAGTGTGTCCGGGGCGGTGAGAGAGCGGCTGCCAAGCCCTGGGACGGCGCTCAGGGCCTGGAATGGACGGTGCCGTCGCCTCCGCCCTACCACACCTTCGCGACACCGCCGGAAGTGAAATAGGGATGTGAAGACGCACTCGCTCCAGGACAAAAACAACTAACAACGAATAAGCCATCGGAGACTGTCATGGCGGAAAACCAGAGCTATTACGTTCCGGAACAGAGCAAATGGCCGATCATTGCCACGGTTGGCCTCGGGGTAACCCTCTATGGCGCCGCGTCCATCATGGTCAATGCGCAAAAGGGTGAGAGCTCCACCGGCGCCTGGATCATGTTCCTGATTGGCGCGATGATTATGGCCTACATACTGTTCGGCTGGTTTGGCAACGTGATCCGGGAGAGCCGGGCGGGGCTCTATAGCCCGCAGATGGATCGGTCATTCCGCTGGGGAATGAGTTGGTTTATCTTTTCCGAGGTCATGTTTTTCGCGGCCTTTTTTGGCGCTCTGTTCTATGTGCGGGTGTTCGCCGTGCCGTGGCTGGGCGGTGAGGGGGACCGGGGCAGCTCAAATATGCTCTGGGAGGGATTCCAGGCAACCTGGCCGCTGATTCAGACTCCTAATCCCGAAGCCTATCCGCCGCCAGAGGCCATCATCGGCCCCTGGGGCCTGCCACTGGTAAACACCATTCTGCTGGTGACTTCTTCGTTCACCATCACCGTTGCCCATCATGCGCTGAAAGCAGGCAACCGCACCAAGGTCAAGATCTGGATGATTGCCACGATTCTGCTGGCTATCGGCTTCCTGGTCCTGCAGGCCGAGGAGTACATGCACGCCTACCAGGATCTGAACCTGACTCTGGAGTCTGGCATCTACGGCAGCACCTTCTTCCTATTGACCGGCTTTCACGGTGCCCATGTGACACTGGGAACACTGATGCTTTTCATCATGCTGATGCGTATCAACAAGGGCCATTTCACGGCGGACAGTCACTTCGGTTTCGAGGCCGCGGCCTGGTACTGGCATTTTGTGGATGTGGTGTGGCTGGGTTTGTTCGTGTTTGTCTACATCATTTGATGTACAGGGTCAGGGAGTCGGATTCAATGTCAGGCTCCCTTGCCAGAGCGCAATAAGAATCACCGCCAGGAGCAGTATGCTAAGCGTGACCCGAACCGCCAGGGAATTCACCACCCGATTGGTTTTACCACCATCCTTGATGAGAAAGAACAGGCCACTGAACAGGCTCACGACTACGGCAAGCATCAACACAACGATAACGGCCTTGAGCATGGAACTTCCTGTTTTTATTGGTGTTGTGAATATACAGTCCGGAACGTCTTCCGGGCTCGATGAGGTCACTATAGCAGAGCATGTCTGATTCGCAGCGCCAACGCCGTCACTGGCAATTCGATTGGCGGTTGCTGGTATTCAGTGGGGTCTTCCTGCCGGTTCTGATCAGCTTGGGTGTCTGGCAGCTCAACCGGGCAGCGGAGAAACAGCTACTGCTGGATCAGTGGCAACAGGAGGCTGTAAACCTGGACTGGCCAGACATGGTGGCTCTGGATCTGAGCAATGGCCGGCCTGTGACCCTGACCGGTCTTTACGGAAACCGGAACTGGCTGCTGGATAACCGGACCCGGGATGGTGTGCCAGGGTATGAGGTTCTCACCGTGTTTCGCCCGGTTTCGGGTCCGCCGGTGGTGGTCAATCGCGGCTGGGTGCAAGCGCCCCGGACCCGGGACCAGCTTCCGGAGGTTGACCCGCCGGATGGTGTTTTCACGTTACAGGGGCGGATCAGCGATTACCCGGTGCCGCCGGTTCTTGGTGATCAACCCCCGGCAACCGGCCCCTGGCCCCGGCGCGTGCAAAGCCTCTCCAAAGAGGCGGCCCGAGCCGAAATCCCGGAGCTTCCCGGCAGGATCGTTCGCCTTTCCGGCGACCATCAGCCTGGAGCCTACCGGGCCGACTGGAAGCCGGATCTGATGGGACCGCAAACCCATTACGGATATGCCACGCAATGGTTTGCGCTGGCTGTGGCGCTGACTATATTGACTATAGTGGCAAGTTACCGAAAGACAGGAGCCAATAATGACAATGACGATGGCTAACCGGATATCCGACCAGGAGCAGAATGAAGGCCCCACCCCGGAACAGGCCCGTCGTGGCCGTCGGACCGCACTCCTTCTGTTCGTACTGGGTTTTGGCCCGATCATTGTTGCCACCATCATGTTCTACACCGGCTGGCTGAACCCGGCCGGCCACACCAACAACGGGGTTCTTCTCCAGCCGGTCGTGCCGGTTTCAACCCTTAATGTTGAAACTTCATCCGGGACACCACTGAGCGAACGCTTTGGCCCGGACAAGGCCGATCCTGACTGGATGATGATTGTGGCGGCCGGGCAGTGTGGCAGCCAGTGTGAGGAACTGCTCTACCTTGCCAGGCAGGTCAACATTGCCCTTGGCAAGAATGCCAGCCGGGTATCGCGGGCAACGGTACTGGGCAGCGTACCGGCCGATCTGCAGGCCCGCTGGCCACAGGAATACAGTTCAATGGAGCGGCTGGTTCCAGCCGCCGGCACTCAGCCTGCCTGGCCCGCCGGCATCGATCCGGAAGCGGAGCCCCGTATCCTGTTGGTGGACCCCTTCGGCAACATCTTGATGCATTACGGTTCCGAGCACACGGGTAAGGACATGCTCGAGGATCTCAAACATCTGCTCAAACTGTCGCAGATTGGTTAATGGTCAGAGCCGGAGAGTCAGCCTTGAATCAGTCGTACCTTTCACCATCACCATCACCATCACCATCACCCGCGGCCCGGGTTATGGCCAGATGGGCAACCCTTGCTGTTTTGCTGGCCGTTGTGGTGATCATGCTCGGCGCCTGGACCCGACTGGTGCATGCCGGGCTTGGCTGTCCCGACTGGCCAGGCTGTTATGGGTTTCTGACGGTTCCCCAGAGTGACTCGAGCATCGCCATCGCCAACGCGCGTTTCCCGGAAACGCCGGTGGATGTCGAGAAGGGATGGCCGGAGATGATTCACCGCTATGCCGCCGGTACCCTCGGACTGGTGGTCTTTGGTCTGGCCGCCTGTGCGGTTCGCCACCGGCGTAGCGGCGTGCCGGTGAAACTGCCTTTGTTCATTGCGGGTTTCATTATTCTGCAGGGTGCCTTTGGCATGTGGACGGTGACTCTGAAGCTGTGGCCCCAGGTGGTGGCCTTGCACCTGTTGGGAGGATTTACCACCCTCAGTCTGCTTACTCTCCTTACCTTGCGGCTACGGAAACGGGCGAAAGGCGAGGAGACTCGGGAGCAACCCCGCCACGCCGGAGTGTTAGCAGGTTTCCGCCCCTGGCTTTATGGCGGGCTTGTGCTGGTGGTGATGCAGATTGCCTTCGGTGCCTGGACAGCCGCCAATTACGCCGCCGTGGCCTGTACCGATCTGCCCACCTGCCAGGGCCAGTGGTGGCCCGGGGGTATGGATTTTCGCCACGGCTTTGATGTTAGCCAGCATGTCGGCCCCAACTATCTCGGCGGCCAGCTGACTGCCGACGGGCGGGTAGCGATTCACGTGACACATCGCTTGGGAGCTGTGGTCGTGCTGGTTTACCTTGCGACATTGCTGGCCCTGATGTGGCGCCGACGGGGGAACACCGGCCTGGACAATGCCATTCGACTGGTGGCCGTAGTGCTGGGTGTCCAGGTCCTGCTGGGGCTGGCCAACGTTCTGTTCCATATTCCCTTGTCTGTTGCCGTCGCCCATAACGCCATGGGCGCCGGACTGCTCCTGTCAGTCATTCATCTGATCTGGCGGCATCAGCTGTTACCGAAAGCGCACACCGCGGCAGCAACACACACAACAACAATGAACCAGGAGGTTACGGCATGAGCGAGCAAGTGGAAGCGCTGCCGGCCCAGGCAATTGCGAGCGAATCCAGAACACCCATTTCGTGGCGTGACTACCTGGAGCTGACCAAGCCCCGGGTGGTTGCGCTGATGATCCTCACATCGGTGATCGGCATGTTGCTGGCTGCGCCGGGGGTGCCTGGCTGGGGCGTTCTGGTGTGGGGTAACCTGGGTATTGCGTTGTTGGCCGGTGCCGCGGCGGTGGTCAACCATGTGGTGGACCAGAAGATTGACACGGTCATGGCCCGCACCCGCAAGCGTCCGGTGGCCACAGGCAAGATCTCACCCCTGGACGCCATCCTGTTCGCGACCATTCTTGCCGGTATTGGCATGGCCGTACTGATGTGGCAGGTGAATCACCTGACAGCCTGGCTGACCCTGGCCTCCCTGGTGGGCTATGCGGGCGTGTATACCCTGTTCCTGAAGCGGGCCACGCCCCAGAATATCACCATTGGCGGCCTGGCCGGCGCCATGCCGCCACTGTTGGGCTGGACCGCAGTTACCGGCCAGGTGGAAGGCCACGCCCTGCTCCTGGTGCTGATCATCTTTGCCTGGACGCCACCGCATTTCTGGGCCCTGGCGATCCACCGCAAGGAGGAATACGCCAAGGCGGGTATTCCCATGCTGCCGGTAACCCATGGCAA
This sequence comes from Marinobacter sp. B-21, assembly GCF_056857895.1. Classification (NCBI taxonomy): domain Bacteria; kingdom Pseudomonadati; phylum Pseudomonadota; class Gammaproteobacteria; order Pseudomonadales; family Marinobacteraceae; genus Marinobacter; species Marinobacter sp. B-21. The sequence goes on along the minus strand of NZ_JBSXNZ010000089.1, from coordinate 114,662 downwards.
CAAGTTCACCGAGCTCCACATCCTGTTGTATACCCTGATGCTGCTGGCGGTCAGCCTGCTACCTTTTGTCACAGGCATGTCCGGCGGCATCTACCTGGTGGGCGCCCTGGCCCTTGGCCTGCGCTTCCTGCAGTACGCCGTCCGGCTCCTGAAGGGCGATGACCGGCGGGTCGCTCTGAATACCTTCAAGTATTCCATCACTTACCTGATGGCCCTGTTTGTGGTATTGCTTGTGGATCATTTTGTGTTTTTCTGAAGTAGACACCGTGCGGGCGCAGGCGGGAAGGGCTTTCCGAAACACGCTGTGAATACGTCCGTGTACGCTCGGCTCCGCCATCCCTGGCTCCGCACGGTTTCGGAAAGCCCTTCCCGCCTGCTCGATTGGTCACCGAATTGGATTCAGCATGAACAGCTCTATTCGCCTTACCCTTTTCTGCCTCCTGTTAATTGTGGTTTTGATCTTCGGGCTTGTCGTGGGACGGCAGGTGTTCCTGATCGGCAGCCAGGAACCGATCCCCGCACCGGAACTGACCGAGCTCAATACCTATGTATATGACCAGCCGCGGCAATTGGCCGAGTTCACATTGACTAATGAAAACGGCGAGACGGTGACCCGGGAGAGCCTGAAGGGGCGCTGGATCTTTGCTTTTGTGGGCTATACCAACTGCCCCGATATCTGCCCGGCGGCGATGGCGAATCTGCGCCGTACCGATCAGCTTCTGTCGAATGAGCTGCCTCAGCCCAACTATCTGCTGGTCAGTGCTGACCCGGAACATGACACTCCCGAGAAGCTCCGGGAGTACACCGACTTCTTTGGCGAGCACTTTCATGGCCTGACCGGGGATCTGGAAACCCTGCGTGCGCTGGCCAAAAGCCTGAGCGCGGTGTTCGTGCACCGAGAGGTGGATGGCGAGTTGCTGGTGGACCACAGCGGCCATTTCGCCTTGCTGAACCCGGATGGTGAACTTGCTGCGGTGATTCAGCCGCCTCATAATCCCGAACAGCTGGCCGAAGCCTTCGAGCGTATTTACCAGTGGGCGAAGGCCAATCGTGACCGGGCCCGTTCCTGACGCTGTTCAAACCCTGGTCGCCGCCGTAAAACCGAAGTCCGGAATCCCATGTTCCCTATCGATGCCATCCTTCCAGAGCTGAAAAACGCCCTGGAACAGACCAGTACTGCTCTTTTGCAGGCGCCACCCGGTGCCGGCAAGACCACCCGTGTTCCCCTCGCCCTGCTGGATGCACCCTGGCGGCGTGATGGCAAGATCCTGATGCTGGAACCGCGTCGCCTTGCGGCCAGGTCCGCAGCCCGGTTTATGGCAAAACAGCTGAATGAGAAGCCCGGCCAGACCGTCGGTTACCGAACCCGGCTGGATACAAGGGTGTCGGCGGTCACCCGCATTGAAGTGGTCACCGAGGGTATCCTGACCCGGTTGATCCAGGCCGATCCGATGCTGGAAGATTATGCGGCCGTCATTTTTGACGAGTTTCATGAGCGCTCCCTGCAGGCGGATCTCGGCTTGGCCCTGGTCCGGGAATCCCAGCAGGCGCTGCGCGAGGACTTGCGGCTATTGGTAATGTCGGCCACGCTGGATACCGCCCCGATTGCCAGGGTGCTCGGGGATGTGCCGGTAATCTCCAGTGAAGGCCGGGCCTTCCCAGTGGAGGTGTTGTATCGGCCGCTGGCCCGCAATGCCCGGGTGGTGGATCAGGTGGTGGCAGTCATTCAGGAAGCAGCACTGGCGGATCAGACCGGATCCGTGCTGGTGTTTCTTCCGGGTGCCGGGGAAATCCGGCGTGTGGAGCAACAGCTTCGGGGCACGCTGGCGGAGAAGGTGCGTGTCGCGCCCCTCTACGGCAACCTGAAATCGGAGCAACAGGATCAGGCCATCTCGCCGGCGCCGGAAGGCCAGCGTAAAGTCGTGCTGGCCACGGCCATTGCCGAAACCAGTCTGACCATCGAAGGTGTCAGAGTGGTGATTGACACCGGCCAGCAGCGTCGGGCGGTATTTGACCCCAACAGTGGTATGACCCGCTTGGTGACCGGCCGGGTGTCCCGGGCCTCCGCGGAACAGAGAAAAGGACGGGCGGGACGGGTAGAGCCCGGAATGTGTTACCGGTTGTGGAGTGAATCGGAGCAGTTCGGGCTGGCGGAGTACACGCCGCCAGAGATTCTGGAGGCCGATCTCGCGCCGCTCGTCCTGGAACTCGCCCAGTGGGGTGCCCGTGAGGCCGCCGGCGTTGCGTGGATCGATGAACCGCCGCGGGCCCACTGGCAGCAGGCTGTGGCCCTACTGCAATGGCTGGACATGCTGGATGCGGATGGCGCCATTACCGATCATGGCAAGGCCGCCCGGGAGCTGGGTATTCACCCCCGCCTGGCCCATATGGTGTTGCGCGGAAGAGAGCTCGGTCTAGAGGTGCCTGCTGCGGAACTGGCCGCTTTGCTGGGGGAGCGTGATCTGCTTGGCCCCGGCGCCGGGGCGGATATGCACGAGCGTATTCGCGTGCTCCATGGCGAGCGTCGCGATCGTTCGTTGGACCCTGCCCGCCTCAAGGCTGTGCGACAGGCGGCAAAGCGGCTGTGTGGTACTGCTAACCCTGGTGGTCGGGAAATGCCCACAGAAACCGACATCGGACGTTTACTGGCCCAGGCCTATCCGGACCGCGTTGCTCGCCGGCGATCAGGCACGGCGCCGAGGTATCAGCTCAGCAATGGCAAAGGGGCGGTCCTGAGAGAGGATGATCCTCTCGCCAGACACGACTGGCTGGTTGCCGCGGAGCTGGATGGCAAGGCCCGGGAAGCGACCATCTATCTGGCGGCGCCGGTGGATATCCCGGATCTGGAGCAGGATCTGGCCAACCACATTCACGACACCGAAGAGGCACTGTGGGACGATGCCAGGGGCAGGGTGGTGGCCCGGCGCCTCAGGAAACTGGGTGAGCTGGTGCTGCAGGAAAAACCGCTGGCGCAGGTGGATCCGGTGCTGGTCCAGCGGGGTCTGCTCAATGCCATCCGGAAGAAGGGGCTGGAAAGCCTGCCCTGGACGGACGACGGCCACCAATGGTGCGCCCGTGTCCGGTTGCTGGCCAAAACCTTCCCCGATGATGACTGGCCTGATACCAGTGAAGGGGCCTTGCTGGCGAATCTGGAGCAGTGGCTGGGGCCGTTTTTGGCCGGTAAGAGTCGCTGGTCCGATCTGGGCCGTCTGGACCTGTTGAACGCTCTCAACAGCCTTCTGGGTTATCCGGCACAACAACAGCTCCAGGCGCTCGCGCCGGTTGCCCTGACCATCCCCACAGGCCAGCGGGTCAGGCTCGATTATGGCCCGGAGAACGGACCGGTGCTGGCAGCCAAGCTCCAGGCCCTGTTCGGCTGGACTGAAACCCCGCGAGTGGCTGGCGGCCGCGTCCCGGTGGTCATTCATTTACTGTCACCGGCTCAGCGCCCGCTGGCAGTGACCGCCGATCTCGCCAGCTTCTGGCAGAATGTTTACCCGGACGTGCGCAAGGACATGCGTGGTCGTTACCCCAAGCATCCGTGGCCGGACGATCCGTTTACCGCAGAGGCCCAGCAGGGAACGAAAAAACGCCCTGCTCGCTGATCTGCTTCTATGGTAAATAAACACTTTGAAAAACCTGAAGACCGGGCGGCTGTTGCCTTCGTTTGAAGGGTTGGGTTGAGAGTCGGCTGGCAGCGCAGGATTACTCCATATAACGCCCGCCATCTGAAGGCTCATTTGGGTTATGTGGTGACTAACTGCCAAACTGTCAGGCTAAGCACCTACCAGCCATCCAGCTTGATTCCATTTTCCCGGAGATACTCGCCCTCTTTCTCCAGATATTCATCTACCCATTGCGAATAGTCCGACTTTTCGTTGTTGTACGGCTTGGCCTCGTAACGCCCTACCCGCACTGGCCTGGCCGGGCATCAGGAAACGTCGGCCACCGCGTCAGAGGTTTTCGTAGCGGTTGATGTCGAAGATGCCTGCCTGCAACGGCTGGTGTTCCCGATGCCAGGCAGTGATGTCGTGGAGGATGGTCCAGAAGTCCGGGTGCGTGCGGCGTACGCCCCAGACGCTGACCAGCTCGTCGAATGCTTCCTGGGTCTTCAGCCGCCGCAATGTGTTGGTGAACAGGGCCACCTGCGCGGCCGGTACATCAAACATGAAATTGGGATAGCTGCCAATGATGCCTGGATAAATGGTCAGTTTGTCGTCATCCGGCTGATACCGGAAATCCTCACCAAACATGAAGGCAACATTACTGTGGGCGCGGTCCCGGATCACCGTGTAAACGGTACGTTCACCCTTTTCGTTACGTACCCGCAGGAAGCTGACCTCCGGCAGGAAAGTAATCGCCGGCAGGAACTCGGCGCGGGTCGACGCCAGTTGGGACAGCGTCTGGTCGGTGCTGCGAATCCACTCAGGCAGATAAGGGCGACCACAGCTGCTACCACCGCAGCGGTTGATCGGATCGTTCCGTTCGGCGTTCAGGTCGCGAAACGTGAGCAGCAACCTGGCCCCGAGCTCCTCATTGTGGGCGCTGGTGACATAGGGTACCTGGGAGGGGGTGCGGTCATCCATGTCAGCATAGCTGTAACCCAGTTTGAGCTTGCCGGCACCCTGGTACCAGCGTTTCAGCACCCGGTTGCGCTCTCCGGCCGGGATCAGGCGCAGGTAATTCTGCTCAGCACCGTTGCGAATCAGGTCAAAATAGAGCCGGGTCTGGGTCTGGTGGGCGACATTGCCGAAGACATCGAAGTTCACCACCAGTTCGTAGTAGGTGCGCTCAAAGAGTGGGTAGTCCATCCACCAGCTTGTTGTCGGCACCTGGCCAATCAGGCCCCGCTGCACGGAGGCGTTGTTGTGATGGCGGAAAATGGTGAGCAGGGCATTGGTGTTGTAACCGTCACCATCCCAGATCTGGTCCAGCCCGGCGCCATCCGGATAGGCAAGGCGATAAGCGGTCGAGCGCAGTCTGCTGTATTCGTTACGCTTGGCCTTATAGGTGCTCCAGTTATCACCAAAGTCCAGCAGGTCGCTGTCCTGGCCGGGTAGGGCCAGCAACGGCGTTACCCGTTGGCGATAACCGGGATCGGTGACATACAGATCGTCGTCGGGGGCCTGGAACACGGCCCAGAACTGGTCGCGGATCACATCGGTGGCAACCTGCCCACGGCACACTGGCCCGCGAATGAAAGTGCGGGTGAAATACTCGGCGTTGTCCAGCATGAACTGGTAGCGGGCGCGTGCCGGGATGGCGGCGAAGGTGGCAAAGGGGTTGGCCCGTTCATCGGCACCATAACCCGGAAGGGTGGCCAGCGGCCAGTCGCGGCCAAAGAATAACTGTTGTGTCCGCTGCCGTTGCTGGGGGCCAAACGCTAAGGTGATGTGGCGTTTGTGGATAATGCTGCCGGCGACCGGGCGCAGCCGATAGTAAAGGGCGCCCCCGGGCGTATCATTGGGACGGCGGGTGGCAATCAGCTCAACGGGCGCGCCGGGCGGCGTGCGCGAGCGAACCAGTTCGAAGAAGCGGGTGTTGGCACCGTCGTCCACAAAATACAGGTGGGCCAGATAGAGGTGTTCGTACAACCAGCGGCTGACCAGTTGCTGGTGGTTTTCTGGCTGATTCAGCCATTGTTCCCACTGCTCGATATGCTGCTGTTCCGCCGGGGTCACCTCAACCTGGTGAGGGTGGATAGCGCCGCCCTGGTTGAGCCAGCCGGCGAGGGTGGCGTATTCGTCGTCGGTGAGGCCGGTCACCGCCAGGGGCATGCCCTCATAGGGATGGTCGTCGGCGTAATCGCCAAACTCCGCGTTGGTCACACACTGGTTGACACGCCCGATACCCAGTTCGATGTCCCCGGGAAGTTTGCTGTTGGGGGCAAACTCGTGCTGCTTGCCCAGGCGGATCATGTTTTCAAACAGACTACGGGTTTTGTTGCCCTGCGCCAGCACCGAGTAAAAGCCCAGATCCCGCCACTGCTGTTCGGTCTGGGCATCGATACCCAGGCGGGTGGTGGCCTGGGTCTGCAGTCTAGCGCTGTTATAGACCGGCTTTGGATGAGCCCCGCGGATCAGGCCGTCGGCGTATTCCATCTTTAGCTGACAGGGGGCGTCGTAGCAGCTATGGCAGGCCAGGCATTTGCGCTCAAGAATGGGTTGGACATCGGCCTCGAAGGCAATCGGTTGCTGCGACGGGGCCGGCAGTATTCGCTTCCCGGTGGATTCCGAGGTGTTTTCGGCACAACCGGACAGCAGCAACAGGCATACAGCAACCAGAATGGCGGGCATGACCGGACTCCCTGATAATCGATCTGTGGGTGGGGCGGCAACTATAAGAGTTCAAGAGTAAAACCGCCATAATACCGGAGTCCGGTCGATCCGTTTACCGCCGAGGCCCAGCCGGGGGCGAAAAAACGCCCTGCTCGCTGATCCGCAGGCCGACCAGTTGCTGCGGAACGGTTTCAAAATACACGTTGCGCGGGGTTATCCAGTGCCCCTCCGGGGCCTTGAGCTCACTGGCGGGCATTTCCTCAAGGGTGGCCGAATTGTGGCTGGCATCGCTGTTGCGAAAGCTGTCCGCCAGCACCCAGAATGGCTTACCGGCGGCCTGTGCCGCCAGTGCAAGTGGCCCTGTGCCGACCTTGTTCACAAAATAGCCGTCTGTCAGCCAGGTGTCGCACCCGGTGATGACCACATCCGCGCTGGCGACAAACACGCCCATCTGGGCATCCGTAATCAGGGTGACAGGCACCGCCAGGTCATTCAGCGCGCGGGCCAGGATATGCCCCTCAAACCCGGGGCTGCTCTGGGTGCAGATGACGGAAAAGGGCTCACCGGCGTCGGCCAGCGCCCGAAACAGGGCGAGCACCACCGAGCTGGCGCTGTGGGTCATTAACACGGGATTCTCAGGTAACTGGCTTCGCGCGTGTCGGGTGATCGCCATGCCCGCATTTTCGAGTTGTCGGAGGGTGTCCAGAATCGCCTGCCGGGGTCGGTCCGGGGCCTCTGCCCAGCGTTCCCGGACCATGCCAAGGGCGTTGCCAATGACGATCATGCTGGGACGGGCGGCCCGAAGTTCGGATATCAGGCGAGACAGGGTTTCAGCGTCGGGGTTGACGTCATCCAGGTACCAAAGCAGTTCATTGAGCGTGCGACTGGCCAACTGAGTGGCACCGGACTGGTAATCCTCCCGCACACCGGCCAGCAGAGTCTCCGCCTTTGTATCCAGCTCCTGCATACTGTCTGTCCCGGGCATCGTTCAGCTCAAGGGTAGCAGCGGCTGAAGCATTTGTCCGATGGCCCGGTGGAGCCGGCGCCTTGGTGGCCAGTGGCTGTCAGAGAATTTTCACGCCAACTTTCATGCCATTGGCCTGTCGCTTTTCACGGATTACGCATGGGTAGATATGCTCATATCCGGGCCTGAAAAAAAGCCTGATGATCGCGCCATCTAACGGGTGCTGCAGCGTTGCTGTGGCGCCTTTTTTTATGCCTGTTTGCCCTGTGGAGGGAAACACCATCCATGACCGAGTCAGCCAACGCTAACATCGCCGATTATTACAGCGCCGAGACGTTCAAACGTATCAAAGACTTTGCAGATGGCAGGGAAACCCCGTTCGTGGTGATTGATACCGCCACGGTTGATCGCCAGTACGATGAGCTGGTGGAAGGCTTCCCCTACGCCAGGGTGTACTACGCGGTGAAAGCCAACCCCGCCCCGCAGGTCCTGACCATGCTGCGTGACAAGGGTGCCTGTTTCGACATTGCGTCGGTGTATGAGCTGGACAAGGTGATGGCCCTGGGTGTGACCGGAGAGCGCATCAGCTACGGCAATACCATCAAGAAGGCCAAGGACATCCGCACCTTCTACGAGAAGGGCGTGCGCCTGTTTGCCACCGACTCCGAGGCGGATCTACGCAATATTGCCAAGGCGGCACCGGGCTCAAGGGTGTACGTACGTATCCTGACCGAAGGCACGTTGACAGCGGACTGGCCCTTGTCCCGCAAGTTTGGCTGCCAGACCGATATGGCCATGGATCTGCTGATCCTGGCCCGTGATCTGGGCCTGGTACCTTACGGTGTGTCCTTCCATGTTGGCTCCCAGCAGCGGGAAATCGGCGCCTGGGACGCGGCCCTGAACAAGGTGAAGGTGATTTTCGAGCGCCTGAAGGAAGAAGATGGCATCGAGCTGAAGATGATCAACATGGGCGGCGGCTTTCCGGCCAATTACATCACTCGCACCAATGAACTGAAGGTGTACGCGGAGGAGATTGCCCGGTTCCTGCACGAGGATTTCGGTGCCGAGCTGCCGGAGATCATCATTGAGCCTGGCCGCTCGCTGATTTCCAATGCCGGCGTGCTGGTAAGTGAGGTGGTGCTGATTTCCAGGAAATCGCGAACGGCCCTGCACCGCTGGGTATTTACCGATGTGGGCAAGTTTTCCGGGCTGATCGAGACCCTGGATGAGGCGATCAAGTTTCCGATCTGGACGGAGAAGGTGGGCGAAGGCGAGGACTGCGTGATTGCCGGGCCCACCTGTGACAGTGCCGATATCATGTATGAGCACCACAAGTATCCGCTGCCTTTGAATCTCGCTATTGGGGATCGGATGTATTGGCTCTCTACCGGGGGCTTACACGACTACCTATAGCGCTATTGAATTTAACGGGTTTCCCCCGTTGAAGGACTACTACATCTAGGTTTGGGGTCTGGCCAAGGGGTCAGAAGAAAGCTTTCTTCTGACCCCATTTTCACCTGACCCCATTTTCACCTGACCCCATTTTCAGCTTTTAAAGGATCAGCTTCCGGGCTGTGTTTCAGGTCCAGCGTGAAGGCCCAGGGCAGAACCAGCAGGCTATAGGCGATGATGGTGAGAATGGCGTGTCTGGCGTCGCCGGTCCAGTCGGCGACCAGGCCGCCGAGCATGGGGATGGAGAAGGCCAGGGTGTAACCGACCAGGAAGGTGCCGGCGGAGAGGCGGCCGGTTTCCTGGGAGATTGTGACCAGGGGTGGCACGGCGACCAGGAGGATCAGGAGGATGCCTGAGGTCAGGCTCATCAGGGTCGCGCTGACGATGGACCACCAGCCGGTGACGGTGATGGCGCCGAGGGCGCCCAGGATGCTCAGGGCAGCGGTAACGATGATGGTGGAGCGGCGGCCGACCCAGGCCCGGGCCATTTTGAGCATGATCAGGGACGCGAGGACCTGGGCGAGGTTGAACCAGAACAGGGCGTCGGAGAGTTTGCCGAACTGACCCTGCTGTTCCAGCAGGTTGCCCATATAGGCATTGAGGCCGAAGAACATGGAGCCGGACAGGCCGAGAAGCAGGCCGATTTTCAGGGTAAGCGGGTTGCTCCAGTCCGGAAGCCAGGCGACTTTACCCACGGGTTTTGCCTGTTCTCTTTTGGGCAGGTAGAGGGCAGCAGCCACCAGCAGGGCCGGTAGTGACCAGGCCAGGAGAGTGGCGCGCCAGCTGTTGTCGAACAGGGGCATGAGCACTGGCAGGGTCATACCGGCGCTGATGAACTCGCCCATCAGCATGCCGTTCATGTAGATGGCGGAACCCAGGGCCAGGTGGTGGGGCTCGAGCCATCTCGGCAGAAGTGCCGGCAAGGCCGGTTGCATCATGGCCACACCAAACCCCATGACGGCGCTGGCCAGCATCAGTGTGAGGGTGTCGGGTACCAGGGCGCGGCCAGCGGAGCCGATCACCATGATGACCATGGCCAAAGCCAGGGTGTTCCGGGGACCAATGCGGGCGATGGCCAGGGAGCCAGGCATGGCGCCGATGGCCAGCATCAGAATGGGCAGCGTGGTCAGTGCCCCGGTGAGGGCCTGGGTCAGTGCCAGTTCATTACTGATAAACGGCGCCAGAGGTGGGGCCACCAGCACGGGTATACGCAGATAAATGCCGGCGAGCCAAAGCAACACCGCCACCGGCAGCAGCCTGGCTGACGGTGGCGGCGTGGTTGCGGCCTGGTGTTCAGCCACGGATCAGCGAATCAGCCTTCACTGGTATCCGGCAGGTAGGCGCCGTCTTCGTCGTGCACTTCACGGCCGGTGACCGGCGGGTTGAAGGCACAGATCAGGCGCATGTCCTCGGTGCCACCGCGCAGGGTGTGCTGGTCATGCTTGTCGAGCGCATACAGGGTGCCGTCGGTGATCTGGTGGGTTTCACCAGTGGCCTTGTCCAGAATGCTGCCGTTGCCCGCCACGCAGTAAACCGCTTCGAGGTGGTGCTTGTACCAGAGGTTGAGCTCTGCGCCGGCCGGAATGATGGTTTCGTGGAAGGAGAAACCCATACCGTCCTTCTTAAGCAACATCCGGCGACTGGTCCAGCCCGGACCGGTGACTTCGCGCTCGGTACCAATGATGTCTTGCACTCGTACAATTTTCATTCGCATTCCCCATTGTGTGATGGAACAGCCTTTCAGTATAAACATCCCTGTCAGGTCCGGTTCAACCGCCAGTCGTCGTAGATCGCCATGGATTGCTCGATGGCTGCGGTGAATTTCTCCCTTTGGCGCTGGTCCAGGGGGCGCCGTTTCCGGCACTTGTCGAAGGCCCGCTGGATGTCCTGTCGGCTGCTTTTATCAAGGCTTTCCAGCCAGTGGTGGCCCGCTGGTTCCAGATCCAGCAGGTCCCGGCCGGCGTGGTTCCGGTGGCTGATGTGCCACCAGTGATCAATCGCGCGCCCTAATACAACATAGCCGAACTGGCTGTCCTGTACAGGACCGAAGGTGGCTGTTTTCAGTCCGTCCCGAAGCACCCCGATGTTCAGCGCCGGCAGGGTGAGGCGGTCGCCATAGAAATAACTGCCGGCAGCGCCGATCAGCCCACCCACCAGGGCGCCGGTTCCCAGGGAGGAACCCAGGGTCAGGGCGTCGATGCCGGCTCCGCTCACCGCTCCGGCGCCGAAACCGGCAGTTGCCAGGTAGCGTTTGCTGACCGCCCACGCCTTGCGGCTGTCTTCGGAAAACAGATCGTGCTCGCTATGCCACTCCAGCTCGGCTTCCTGGCGCCGGATGCGCTGGTGCTGGTACAGATGCTCGATATCAACACGCAGGGTCAGTTCCCGCTGGCGTTGATGACGGTACCAGCGCTGGCGGAGCTGTTCGGCCAGTGAGCCGTCGCTGGTTTCGGCGGCCTGGCTGGCGGTCAGGGTGCGTTTTTCCCGGAACGACATCATGTCCTCCAGGGCTCTGGCAACCAGCGCGGCGGCCTGCCGACGGCGGTGCCGCCGCTGCCCGGACAGGAACTCGGTGGCCTGCTCAAGCGGCTTTTCCCAGTCTGGCTCCAGTTGGCCGAATGCCCGCAACAGGCCGAGATGTTGTGCAAACGGGGCGCGAACGGCGTCGAACCTGCGAACAACCTGGAAGAACTGGCCCAGCGCGGCCTGCCAGGTGTCGCTGTAATCGTCCGCACCAATGCTGTTGATCAGCGCCAGGCTCGGGCGGCCCGTCCAGCGCAGGATGGTCATCTCGGCCTCATGTTCGGCGCTGTAGGGTACCGAGCCATCCACCACATAGATAATGCCAGCGCCTTCCAGCAACGGTGTCAGCAGTTCGCATTCATCCGTAAAGCGGCCATTGCCCTGGTGCTGGGTCACAAAGGCCCTGACGGTGTCGGCGTGGTCAGAGGCGGACACACTGTGGGCCTCCAGCCATTCCAGGACCCGTCTCGGGCGTTGAAAGCCGGGGGTGTCCACCAGGGTGTACAGGGTTTGTCCGTCCACTTTCAGCGGATAGGCCTGGCGTTTTCGGGTGGTGCCGGGTTCCAGGGCAATGGCGATGGCATCGTTCTGGGACAGGGTGGCTACCACGCTGGATTTGCCCTTGTTCGGGTGCCCGACCACGGCGAAGGTGGGTATTTGTGTCATGAGGGCTCCCCACTGGTCGTGTAAGGGAACTGCCGCAGGAGCGGTGGCAGTGACACCCTCACGAACTCGTTGCCGACACGCTCAGCGAACCGGAGCCAGGGCTGGATCTGTTGGGCATCCGGCTCGAGGTTTGTGTCAGCCGCCAGGGGTACAAGCGCGACCCGGATTCCACCGGGCCAGAGTCGGCGGGCCGATTCCAGGAAATCCTGAAGCTCGCCGGTTGGCGGCTCCCAGCACCGGGTCAGCAGGATCACGGCGTTGCCACGGGTCTTCAGGCAGTGCTCCGCCACCTGCTTGAGGGTCTGCTCGTCGTCTGTGAGGCTGGCCCTGCCCCCGGCCCGGAGAATCAGGTGCCTGCCTGAGCGCAGGGCTTCGGGCAGTTCCGGTTCGCCGGCTCCGGCCCAGCACAGCAAGGTGTCGCTCTCAGGCAGCGGAAGCAGATTGTCGCGGGCTCTGGTATCCGGCAGGTCGTCGGCATCGTTATGCTCATTGCCTGTGTCCAGGGCCGGCGTTTCCATGCGGTACAACAGCGCATGCATCGCCGGATGGCTGGATAGCAGCCGGCGAGCCCGGTTCCGGATCAAGGCCGAAGTCACAAGCCACATCAGCAGGCGCGGCAGCAGTACCCAGGTTGTCCACAGCATGGTGACAAACGGCCACCACTGGCCCCAGAGGCCGGGATCCGGGCTAGCATTATCTATTCCGGCCCGGAAAAAGCGCGTGGCTTCGACCAGGGCGAGATCCGGAACCGCCGCTGGCCACAACCAGGTCCAGGGTACAGCTATGATTTGCACCAGCCGGTGGTAGTTTGCGGCAGCCGTCTCCAGTGTGGTGCTCCAGCCGAAGGCGAGATCCTGTACCACCACCAGCACCAGTAGTGTGGCCAGTCCCGAGATGGCGAAGCAAAGACCGCCGATGTGGGCGGCCCTGGCCATCAGCAAAGGATGGAGCCTGCTGATCACAATGTTGGCCGGGCTGGTCCGGAAGCGTCGAAGAAGCCAGCGCCAGGGCTGCCATCCGACCAGTGACTGCAGGCTGGTGAACAGGGCGAGTATCAACTGGAGCAACACGAAGCCGAGCAAGACGGTGATATTGATACGCTGGCCACCGTCGTAAAACAGCAGTCCGGCCATGGTAAGCAGTCCTGTGATAAGGCCGACCGCTGCAAAACCCGCATGGACCCGGCGCCAGAAACCCAGGGTCTGGTCCGCTGCTGACGGTGTCGTGTCGGGTCCGCTCAGACGGTTCAGGTGTGCCAGCCAAAGAGCCGCATTCGGGTCAACGCCCTGCTCTTCGCAGATCAGTGCGAACTTGCGGTCCCGGCGATGGAGGAAGGTCAGCGACTGTGACTTGTCCCGCTGGGCCTGGGCATCAAAACCCAGCAGCAGTCGGAGGGGGCTATCGGTCATTCAGTGTCCCGGGTGGTGAATTCGGCCAATCATGCTTTGATGCTAGGATATAGGGATTCCCGCTTCCGATACCAGACAACGAGCCGCCATGCCACACCATCTGATGAACCTGCGCCATGTGCCCGATGACGAAGCCGACGAAATTCGGGCTCTTTTTGAAGCCCATGACGTGGTTTATTACGAGACACCGGCAAGCCGCTGGGGTATCAGTATGGGAGGCTTCTGGGTACACGATGACGACGAGGCAGCCCGCGCCCGGGCGTTGCTCGAGGCCTATCATCGGCAGCGTCAGGAAACCCAGCGGCGGGTTTATGAGGAGAACCTGGCCCGGGGCGAGTCCGGCGGTGTCTGGTTTATGTTCAGACGCCATCCGCTAAGGACCCTGGCCGCCTGCCTGGCGATTTTGGTGGTTATGGGGCTGAGCCTGTTGCCGTTTGTCCGATAATCCATACGGTGTCCAATTTTCCGGACACCTTGGCCCAGGCTCGTATTTACCACTATCTTTACGTCATTTCCCACTCCGGACTGTCCGGATATCCGGATTATTCTTTCTCTCTATCTACCGGATTTCAAATATGGTCATTTAAAATCAATGCCCTGGGTGATTGGCACAGGATCCGCATGGCGTTCCCCGGGGCCTGGCTCAGGGCCTGGCCCGTTCGTTAACAACAACAAACAAGGAACGACCATGAAACGAATGATGCTCTTCGCCCTGATCGGCGCCACGGGGTTTGCGTTGACTGCCTGCAAGGACGGCAAGTCCCCGTTCAATGAAATTCCTGATTTCGTCCAGGGCGATATTCAGCAATCCAGCTACGATGGCATTACCGATGACCTGCTGACGGCAGGACTGGGTGCCACTGGTCTTGGCAGTAGCCCGGCACCGGCGTTCGCTGATCCCCTCAACCCCACTGCCGCCGAACTCCGGCGTCTGGCGATTTACAACAACTACCGGGCTTTGGTCGATACTGCGCCGGGCGGCGGCTACGGCACCTTCTTTGGTCCTCAGGTGGGTAGCGGCGGTGAAGGTCTGATTCCCGGTGAGGAGTTTATTGCCTTTATGTCCGTGCCTGGTACCGATGTACCGGTGACCGTGATGGCCCAGGTGCCAGACAGTTTTGATCCGGATCGCCCGTGCATGGTAACGGCACCGTCCTCCGGTTCCCGTGGCATTTACGGTGCAATTGGCACGGCCGGGGAATGGGGTCTGAAGAAAGGCTGTGCCGTGGTGTATACCGACAAGGGTACGGGAACCGGTGCGCACAACCTTGCCACCAACAGCGCACAACGCATTGATGGCACCCTGAGCGCCACGGACGGGGCCGTTCAGTTCCGGGCAGACCTTACCGACGCAGAGAGGGCCGCGTTCGAGAGCAGCTGGCCGGATCGCTTTGCCTGGAAGCACGCCCATTCCAAGGCCAATCCGGAAGCAGACTGGGGCCGCCATGTGCTGCAGTCCATCGAGTTCGGCTTTTACGTGCTGAATGAAAAATTTGGCCGGGAGCTGGGCAATGGCGAGATTCTGCGGACCATCAAGCCGAAGAACACTCTGGTGATCGCGTCCAGTGTGTCCAACGGCGGCGGTGCTTCAATTCGTGCCGCCGAACAGGATAAGAATGGCCTGATTGATGGCATCGCCGTATCCGAGCCAAACGTCAATCCGGCGGTCGACCGGAGCTTTACCATCCGCCAGGGAGAAGGCCCGGTGATTACCGAGCACAGCCGAAGCCTGCTGGACTACACCACGGCCCTGGCCGTGTACCAGGGTTGCGCCAACCAGGCGCCGGCGATTCGTGACACCGCGCCACTGAACGCGGCGTTCAATCCTCCGGTGATCGGCGAGAACATCTGTAACTCGCTCGCCAATAAGGGGCTGGTGACCGGTGCCACCCTGGACGACCGGGCCACCGATGCCTTGCGCATACTGAACGAGGGGTTCGGGGTTCAGCCTGAGCAGAACCTGCTGGCGCCGGTGCACTTCGGGCTGGCCGTGGCCCAGAGCATTTCGCTGACCTACGCCAATGCCTACGGCCGCGCCGGTGTTGAAGACCGGGTATGTGACCTCAGCCTGGCCGCCACCGATTCAGCCTGGGCGGTGACGCAACTGGCGCCCGCCGCCGAGGCGGCCCTGTTTGCGACCAGTAACGGCATTCCGCCGTCAGCCGGGGTGAATATTGTGTATGACAGCGCTGAGGGCCAGCCCACCAACCTCGCAGCCAGTGCCTCGCCCAGTTCCAGTCAGCCCGATTACGGCCTTGATGCCCTGCTGTGCCTGCGCAGCCTTGCCCAGGGTAGCGACGCGGTGACGGGTGCGGCCCTGACAGGTCCGCAAGCCGAGCTGGCATCGGTCATTGCCGAGGGCATCGCTGAAGTGCGTGCTACCGGTGATCTGCAGGGTAAGCCGGCGGTTTTCGTTACCGGGCGCGCCGATGCCATCCTGCCGATTAATCACACCTCCCGGCCCTACTTTGGTCTGAACCAGCGGGTGGAAGGCAGTAAGGGCAACCTGCGGTACTACGAAATCCTGAACGCCCATCATCTGGACGTGCTCAACGGTTTCCCGGGCGTTGCCGACCGCTATGTTCCGCTGCACCACTACTACTTCCAGGCGCTGGATCTGGTCTGGGCGAATCTGACGGAGAAGCAGCCGTTGCCACCGAGTCAGGTGGTCCGGACCGTGCCCCGGGGTGCCATCACAACACCGTTGGCGGAAGTGAATCTGCCGGCAATCAATCCTGCCCCGGACCAGGGTGACCGCATTGTGTTTGCGGATAACCAGCTCCGGATCCCGGAGTAACCGCGCCGCTCGCCGGCCCGGGCTGGTGTCGGGCCGGCTTTGTTTGCCCCCGCTCCGGGGGCCCCATATACTTCCGTGACTGCATCCGGCGTGCCGGGTGCCGGGGTTTTTACCATGAATGACACCCAACCCATTGGTGCACGGTACATGACAGAGCTGTTTACCGATAAGAACAAGAGTGGCCTGACCCGGGACCTGATTGAAGCCCTGTTTCCGATGTTTGAGGAGGCCAGTGCCGGTGCCATCGCCGTGGACCGGGACGCCCGGATTACCTGGATCAACGCCAGCTATTCTCACCTGCTGGGCCTGGGAGATCCTTCGCGGGTCATTGGCAAGCCGGTGCGTCAGGTGATTCCCCAGACCCGGATGCCGGAGGTGGTCGAAACCGGCAAGCCTCTGCTGCTGGATATCATGGAGCACAACCAGCAACAGCTGGTGGTGACCCGGCTCCCCTTTTACGATGAGGGAGGACAGATTGTCGGCGCGGTCGCGTTTGTCCTGTATGACGATCTGCAACCCTTGACGCCGCTGGTTTCTAAATACCGGCGACTTCATCAGGATCTGGCTGCCGCCCGCAAGGCTTTGGCGAGGAAGGCGCGAGGAACCCGGTACAGCCTGGGCGATTTTGTCGGTGCCAGCCCGGCCGCACTTGAGGTCAAGCGGCGGGCTCGCCTGGCTGCCGGACGGGACATGCCGGTGCTGTTGCTTGGGGAAACCGGAACGGGCAAGGAAGTTCTGGCCCAGGCCATTCATTCGGTTTCCGCCCGTGCCGAAAAGCCGTTTGTGGGTGTCAATGTAGCCGCCATTCCAGACAACCTGCTGGAAGCGGAGTTTTTCGGGGTGGCCCCGGGTGCCTATACCGGCGCGGATCGGAGAACCCGGGAAGGCAAGTTTCAGCTTGCCAATGGCGGTACGCTGTTCCTGGACGAGGTGGGTGATATGCCTCTGCCGTTGCAGGCCAAACTGCTTCGGGGGTTGCAGGAAGGGGAGATTGAACCTTTGGGTTCCAACAAGGTCTTGCCGGTGGATGTCCGGGTGATTGCTGCCACCAGCCGAAATCTGGAAGTGATGATTGCCGAAGGTGATTTTCGCTCTGATCTGTATTACCGCCTGAACGTCCTGGAGATTCCGATTCCGCCTCTGAGGGACCGGCTGGCGGATTTGGGTGTGCTTTGTGAGGCCCTACTGGAAGACATTTGTGAAGGGTTGGAGTTGCGTGGGGAGATCACCGATGCGGGTGTGTCAGCCCTCCGCAGTTATGACTGGCCTGGTAATATCCGGGAGTTGCGGAACGTTCTGGAGCGGGCTCTGACCATGGGCGAGGATGGTGGTCTGCTGGATGCGGATGCCATCTTCAAGGTGCTCCCTCGCAATGGTAGCCGCCCGGCCTCCTCCCTGACCCCTCAACCTGTCCGGCCGCTGTCCAAGACTTTGGCCGAGGCCGAAGCCCAAGCCATTGAAGAAGCTCTCGTTGCCAGCCGCGGCAACCGTACCCGGGCCGCGAAACTGTTGGGCATTTCCCGGTCGGTGCTGTATGAAAAGCTCGCCAGATTGTCCTGAAATACGGACAATTGTCCTGGTGTCCGTACAATCACCTACGACTGATGTCTAAATGTGTCCGGATTATCGGACGATCTGTTTCTGTTGGAGCCTTCTGTATATTTCTAACTATATGAAATTAATTAAAAAATTATTTTTGGCATGATGCCTGCCTTTGTCCGGTGGCAGACGTCAGAACAATGCAGAGAAGAAGACTGGCGCCAACCGTTGGACTCCCGATTTTGCCCTGTCCGTCTTTTCCTGCATTTCTGTCTTTACTCAGACTAGGCCTTTCAGGTTGTACGCCGCCAGGCCAGATACAATAACAACGCTAGGAGACTTGCCAATGAAACTTCTTAAGGTTCTCGCCGGTGTGGCCGGTGCGATCGCCCTTACCACAGGTTCCGCTTTCGCAGAAGATCTGCGCTGGAAAATGCCGGTTGCCTTCGCGACCAACCTTCCCGGTCTCGGCGCTCCCGCTGCCTGGGTTGCCGACAACCTGACCACTGCGTCTGACGGCAGTATTCAGGTCCGCGTATATGAGCCGGGCAAGCTGGTCCCGCCTTTCGATATTCTTCAGTCGGTGTCCGACGGTAAGGTTTCGGCAGGTTACACCTGGATCGGCTACGACCAGGGTAAGGTGCCTGCGATTCCGTTGTTTGCGGCCGTACCCTTCGGTATGAAGCCGCCGGCCTACATTGGCTGGTACTACTACGGGGGCGGCCACGAAATGCTGCAGGAAACCTACGCCAACAAGGGCTTCAATGTGTATGCGCAGCTGTGCGGCATTATCGGGCCTGAAACAGCCGGTTGGTATTCCAAGCCCATCAAGACACTGGAAGACTACAAGGGCCTGAAGATTCGCTTCGCCGGTCTGGGTGGCAAGGTGCTCGAAAAGCTGGGCGCTTCCGTGACCATGATGCCCGGCGGCGAGCTATACCAGGCGCTGGAGAAAGGCACCATTGATGCGACCGAATTCTCCATGCCCGCCATTGACCAGATCCTTGGTTTTGATCAGGTGGTCAAGTACAACCTGTTCCCGGGCTGGCACCAGCAATTTACTGCCCAGTACATGCTGATCAACAAGGATGAGTGGAACAAGGCTACAAAGGCGCAGAAGGCGTTGGTTGAGGCCTCCTGTACCGCTGCCACCACCCGTGGCCTGGCCGAGGGTGAGTACAAGAATGGCAAGGTTCTGGCCGAGTTCCAGAACAAGGGCGTTCAGGCCGACCAGATTCCCCGCGACGTTCTGCTCAAGCTGAAAGACGTGACTCAGGAAGTGCTTGAGGAAGAAGCGTCCAAGGATGCCGACTTCAAGCGTGTGTACGAAAGCCAGCAGGCGTTCATGGAAACCTACAAGATCTGGGATACCCGCGCCTATGTTCCGGCGGACCTGTAAGGTTCGGGGCTGACCTGACCCTGAGCACCGGAAGATAATCCGGTGCTCTCTGATCCAGTCTGGATGGCCCTGCGGGGCCATCCCTGTTTCATGGCATGCTTTCTGAACGAGGAACTGTTGTATGGCAGTGTCTGATAAAGGCTCACCGCCAGGTGTGCACGCATCGGCGTCGGACGCCGGTCAGTTTATTCACCATCACACGGAGTTTCCGACAACCTGGCTCAGTCAGGTCATGGACGCTGTGATTTCTGCCATAGGCAAGAGTGCTTCCTGGCTCTGGGTTGTGGTTACCGGCGTAATCATCTATGCCGTGGTCGGTCGCTATGCCTTTGGCTCGGGGTCGGTGACTCTGGAGGAAGTTCAGTGGCATCTCGCCGGTGCAGGCTGGTTGCTGGGGCTGGGCTACACCCTGGTGACGGATGATCATGTCAGGGTGGATGTGATCCATGAGCGTCTTTCGCTCAAAGGCCAGGCCTGGATTGAACTGTTTGGCCTGGTGTTCCTGTTGTTGCCGTTTCTCGGGCTGGCGGTCTACGAAATGGTCCCCTATGCCGTCAGTTCCTGGGAGCAGGGCGAAACCAGCCAGGCACCTGCCGGGCTTCCTTATCGCTGGATTCTCAAGGGCGTTCTGGCACTGTCTTTTGTGCTGCTGATTATCGCTGCCCTGTCCCGTCTGCTGAAAGTCACTGCCCTGCTTTTTGGCTTTCCGAAGCCAATCCGGGTCGAGTCCGGGGATAATAAGAAAGAGGATGCGTCCTGATGGAGCTTGAAACCCTGTTTGTAATCGGCATGTTCCTCACGTTCGGGGCACTGTTGATGACCGGTTACCCGGTTGCGTGGGTGTTGGGTGGCACCGCGGTTATCTGGACAGTCATCGGTGTAATCGCGGTCGAAAATTTTGGCGCCAATCTATGGTTTGACTATTCCTCCTCCATGGGGCTTGTGCCTGAGCGGATATGGAAGGTCGTAAACAGCGAGACCCTTGTCGCCCTGCCCATGTTTATCTTCATGGGCATCATGCTTGACCAGTCTGGCGTGGCTGAGCGGCTGATGAACAGCATGGTAAAACTGTTTGGCGCCGTTCGCGGAGGTTATGCGGTTACAGTGATTGTCATCGGCGTACTGCTGGCAGCGACCACCGGTATCATCGGTGCGTCCGTGGTGCTGCTGGGCATGCTGTCCCTGCCCGTGATGATGGAGAACAAGTACGACAAGGGGTTTGCCGTGGGCACGGCCTGTGCCACCGGGACCCTGGGTATCCTGATTCCGCCTTCCATCATGCTGGTGCTGATGGCTGACCGGCTGGCGGTTCCCGAAGCGTCGGTCGGCGACCTATTCATGGGGGCGTTCTTCCCCGGCCTGATGCTGGGTGCCATGTACGTGACCTACGCCATTATCCGTCCCATGCTGCAACCGCACATTGCGCCGGTGCCGGAGGGTACGGAGAAAGTGACATGGGGCATCGTCTGGGAAGTGGCGAAGGCCGTTGTACCGACGGCCGCGTTGATTCTGGGTGTGCTGGGCTCCATCTTTGCCGGAATAGCGACACCAACGGAGGCTTCCGGTGTCGGCGCACTGGGCGCTCTGCTGTTGGCCCTGATGTCTGGCCGACTGAACCTGGAAGTGCTCAACTCCTCCATGCAGCAGACAACCCGCACGGCGGCGTTCATCTTTGCCATTTTCCTGGGTGCAACCGCGTTCTCCGTGGTACTGCGGGGTCTGGGTGGCGACCAGGTGATCGAGGACGCCCTGCTGGGCCTGCCTTTCGGCCCCTATGGCGTGGTTCTCACCATCCTGTTTGCTGTCTTCCTGCTCGGCTTCTTCCTGGACTGGGTCGAGATCACCCTGATCATCCTGCCCCTGGTGGCACCGGTAGTACAGCAGCTCGGTTTTGACCTGGTGTGGTTCACCATCCTGTTTGCCATGTGCCTGCAGACGTCGTTCCTGACCCCGCCGGTGGGCTTCGCGCTGTTCTACATCAAGGGTGTGGCGCCGCCGGAGATCAAGGTAACGGATATCTATCGTGGCGTTGTGCCGTTCATCATTATTCAGCTGGCAGCCCTGGCTATCGTGTTCCTGGTACCGGAAATCGCGACCTGGTTGCCGAGCGTGGCTTACGATTAAGGAGAAAATAACAATGCGTCTGGAAAACAGGATTGCCCTGATTACCGGTGCCGGCCGCGGCATCGGCCGGGCCATCGCCGAACATTATGGCCGCGAGGGCGCCAGGGTTGCGGTTGCCGACCTGACCCTGGAGAGTGCCCGGGAAGCCGTTGATGCCATCGAAAAGGCCGGTGGCACCGCCATGGCCCTGGCCATGGATGTCACCGATGAAAAGGCAGTTGATGATGGTGTCGCCGCCATTGTTGAAAAGTGGGGCGGCCTGGATATCGCCCTGGCCAACGCCGGCATCCAGCATATCGACCCGGTGCACAAACTGGCGTTCTCCGATTGGCAGAAGGTCATGAGCGTGCACCTTGACGGTGCCTTTCTGGTCACCCGGGCTGCGTTGAACCAGATGTACGCCAATGGCGGTGGTACCATGCTCTACATGGGTTCGGTGCATTCCCTGGAGGCGTCTCCACTGAAGTCACCCTATGTCGCCGCCAAGCACGGCATGCTGGGCCTGTGCCGGGCGGTTGCGAAGGAAGGCGCGGAACACGGGGTACGCAGCAATATCATCTGCCCCGGATTTGTCCGCACACCACTGGTGGACAAACAGATTCCCGAACAGGCAAAGGAACTGGGCATTTCCGAGGAAGAGGTCATCAGCAAGGTGATGCTGAAAAATACGGTGGACGGAGAGTTCACCACGCTGGAGGACGTGTCTGAACTGGCCGTGCACCTGGCGGCCTTCCCGTCCGCGGCGCTGACCGGCCAATCCATCGTGGTCAGCCATGGCTGGCACATGCAGTGAGTAACAGGAGAGACGGATGAGTCACACAGAGCAATCACCGGTAGTCTGGTCTCCCTCGGAAGACACCCTGAAAAATTCCCGCATGGGCCAGTTCAAGGCCTGGCTGGAGCAGCAGGGCTTCGGCCCTTTCGAGGATTACCATGCCCTGCATCAGTGGTCGATTGATGAGCTGGATACCTTCTGGCAGAAGGTATGGGATTACTGCGGCCTGGTGTGCGATACCCCGGCTAACCAGGTCTTGGGCAAGCGCGATATGCCCGGTGCCCAGTGGTTCCCGGGCATGAAACTCAACTTCGCCGCCAACCTGCTCCGGCTGGCGGATGGTGAGCATGCGGACCGCGAGGCCGTGGTGGCCTATTGCGAAACCCGGCCGGTGCTGCGCCGCAGTTATGCCCGGCTCAAGGCAGACGCCGGCGCCCTGGAGGCCTTCCTGCGAAGCAGGGGTATCCGCCAGGGGGATCGCGTCGCGGGTGTCGTGACCAACGGTTATGAAGCCATGGTCGGCATGCTGGCCGCTACCAGCCTTGGTGCGGTGTGGAGTTCCGCCTCGCCCGATTTCGGCGTGGGTGCTATTCTCGACCGGTTTGGCCAGATTGAACCCGCCGCACTGATCGTGGTGAACGGCTACGGCTATGGCGGCAAGGTCTTTGCCCGCCAGCAGGACTTTGCCGGGCTGGTCAACGGCTTGCCGACGCTTAAAACCGTCGTCAGTGTCCAGCAACTGCCGGACGAAGCGCCTGTTTCGGGTGACCTGGTTACCACCTGGGAAGACGCTCTGACCTTCGGTGCTGGCAAGCCGCCCTCGTTCACCCCGCTGCCACCGGACCATCCCGTTTATATCCTGTACTCCTCCGGCACCACTGGTAAACCCAAGTGCATCGTCCATGGCAACGCCGGCCTGCTGGTGAATCATGCCAAGGAACTGATGCTGCACGGCGATGTGGGCCCGGAGGACCGGTTCCTCTACTTCACCACGTGCGGCTGGATGATGTGGAACTGGCAGGCCTCCGCCCTGATGACCGGCGCGGCGGTGATTACCGTCGACGGCTCCCCGGGTTATCCGAGCCTCAGCTTCCTCTGGGACACCGTGGCGGAGGAGAAGGTCACTCACTTCGGCACCAGTGCCCGGTTCATCGCCGGCTGCCGCAAGGCCGAGCTCCAGCCCGCGAAAACCCTGGACCAGAGCAAGCTGCGGGTCGTGTTCTCCACCGGCTCCCCGCTGCTGCCGGAAGATTACGACTGGATGTACACCGATGGCGCCCCCGATGCGCTGCTCGGCTCCATCGCCGGCGGTACCGACATCTGTGGCTGCTTCGTGGGTTCTACCCCGCTGCTGCCGGTGCGCCGCGGTGAGATCCAGTGTCGCTTCCTCGGGGTGGATGCCGTTGCCTATGGCGATGACGGCAAGCCGGTCAGCGACGGCCGCGGTGAGCTGGTCTGCCGCCAGCCACTGCCGTCCATGCCGGTGTGCTTCTGGCAGGACCCAGAGGGCGAACGCTACCGCGACGCCTACTTCAATACCTTTCCCGGTGTCTGGGCCCACGGTGACTTCATCGAATTCACCGAACACGGCGGCGCCATCATTTACGGCCGCTCCGACGCCACCCTTAACCCCGGCGGCGTCCGCATCGGCACCGCGGAAATCTACCGTCAGGTAGAGACCGTGGCCGAAGTCAAAGACAGCCTGGTGGTTGGCCGCCAGATCGAAGGCGATGTGGAAGTGGTCCTGCTGGTGGTCCCTGCCGAAGACCAGGCCATCACCGACGACCTGCTGAAACAGCTCAAGAGCCGGATCCGCGAAGGCGCCAGCCCACGCCACGTGCCCAGGCACATCGTGCAGGTGAATGACATTCCGTACACCCGCAGCGGCAAGAAGGTGGAACTGGCGGTGGCGCGGTTGATCAACGGCTCGAAAAAGGCGGACAACCGGGATGCTCTTGGGAATCCCGAGGCCCTGGACCATATTCGGGAGCGGTTGGCTGCGGTCGGGTTGTTGCCGGAATAAGGCTGGTTTTGTTGACAATAAGTCGCTGAAAACGGGCGAGATTCTTCCTTCGGAACTCACCTGAATAGCCCAACAGCGGGACGGGTGGAGCCTCCCAAAACTGTGCGGAGCCATGGATGGCGGAGCCCAAGCGCCACAGGGATGTGCCGCAAGGAGCGTGTTTTGGGAGGCTTTACCCGCCCCGCGTCTACTCCAAGGCAATGTTAGAAAGTTTCGTAAATTCCCGCCATTTCATCGTCTTGTAATCGAAGATCAGGCATTTTTAGTCTGTTCTTATACTAAGATCGTAACCAAAATTTACGAAAAAATGGTATCTTAGTCAGTCTATCAAAAGTTCCTAATCAGTCATCGCTCAGGCCAGGCGTTCAAGAGACGCCTGGCCCCGCCATGACCGTCCTGAACCCACCCATTAGCCTGAGGACGAAAATGACATCATCCAAAGCCAAGATTGTCTACACACTGACCGATGAGGCACCAGTCCTCGCGACGCGGTCACTTCTTCCGATCCTGGAAACCTACGCCAAGCCGGCTGGTATCGAGTTTGAAACCAGCGACATCTCTCTCGCGGCGCGTATTCTGGCGACCTTCCCGGATTACCTGGAAGAAGATCAGCGGGTTCCGGATGCCCTGGCCGAACTGGGCGACTACACCAAAGACCCCGACGCCAATATCATCAAGCTGCCGAACATCTCAGCCTCCATCCCGCAGCTGCGTGCGGCTATCAAGGAGCTGAATGAACAGGGTTACAAGGTTCCCGAGTACAAGGAACACCCCGAGACTGACGAAGAGAAGGAAATCCAGTCCCGCTATGCCAAAGTCCTCGGCAGTGCGGTAAACCCGGTGCTGCGTGAAGGTAACTCTGATCGCCGGGCTCCGGCCGCGGTCAAGGCGTTTGCCCGCAAGTACCCGCACTCCATGGGCGAATGGAGTCCTGCTTCCCGTACCCACGTGTCACACATGCGCGGTGGCGATTTCTACTCCAGTGAACAGTCGGTGACCCTGGACAAGGCCACCAACGCGCGCATTGTGTTCGAGAACAAGAAGGGCGAACAGACCGTTCTGAAGTCTGACCTGCCGCTGCAGGAAGGCGAAGTGCTGGACGGCATGTTCATGAGCAAGAAGGCCCTGGTGAAGTTCTTCGAAGATGCCATCGAAGACTGCGAAAAGACCGGCGTCATGTTCTCCCTGCATGTGAAAGCCACCATGATGAAAATCTCCCACCCGATCGTGTTTGGTCACGCGGTGAAGGTTTTCTACAAGGACCTGTTCGATAAGTACGGCGACCTGTTCGACGAAATCGGCGTTAACCCGAACAACGGGCTTTCCAGCGTGGTCGAGAAGATCAAGCAGCTGCCGGAATCCAAGCAGGAGCAGATCCAGGAAGACCTGCATGCGTGCTACGAGCACCGTCCGGAAATTGCCATGGTCGATTCCGTCAAGGGCATCACCAACCTGCACGTGCCCAGTGATGTGATCGTCGATGCCTCCATGCCGGCGATGATCCGTAACTCAGGCAAGATGTGGGCCCGGGATAACAAGCTCAAGGACACCAAGGCGGTGATGCCCGAGTCCACCTACGCCACCATCTACCAGGAAGTGATCAACTTCTGTAAGACCCACGGTGCCTTTGATCCCACCACCATGGGGACGGTGCCGAACGTCGGCCTGATGGCCCAGAAGGCGGAAGAGTATGGTTCCCACGACAAAACCTTCGAAATCAGGGAAGACGGCATTGTCCGTGTCGTGACCGAAGACGGCACCGTACTGACCGAGCACAACGTTGAGCAGGGTGATATCTGGCGCGCCTGTCAGACCAAGGACCTGCCGATCCGGGACTGGGTCAAGCTGGCCGTCAACCGCGCCCGTGCAACCGGCATGCCGGCCGTGTTCTGGCTGGATGATGAGCGTGCCCATGATGCCCAGTTGATCAGGAAAGTCGAGACTTACCTGAAAGAGCACGACACCGAAGGCCTCGAGATTCACATCATGTCGCCGGTTCGCGCCATCCGCTGGACCATGGAACGCCTGATCCGCGGACTGGATACCATCTCCGTGACCGGCAACGTACTGCGTGACTACCTCACCGACCTGTTCCCGATCCTGGAGCTCGGCACCAGTGCCAAGATGCTGTCCATTGTTCCGCTGCTGAACGGTGGAGGCCTTTACGAGACCGGCGCCGGCGGTTCCGCGCCCAAGCACGTACAGCAATTGCTGCAGGAAAACCACCTGCGCTGGGACTCCCTGGGTGAGTTCCTGGCCATCGCGGTATCCCTGGACGAGCTGGGCGAGAAACAGAAGAACGATCGCGCCTGCCTGCTGGGCCAGACCCTGGACAAGGCCACCGAGCGCCTGCTGGAGAACAACCAGTCGCCGTCCCGTGTTACCGGTGAGCTGGATAACCGTGGTTCCCACTTCCACCTCGCTCGTTACTGGGCGGAAGAGTTGGCCAACCAGGACGAGGACAAGGAGCTGAAGGAGTTCTTCGGTAAGCTGTCCACACAGCTGGAAGAGAACAAAGACAAGATCCTTGAGGAAATGAGTGTGATCCAGGGCCATCCGGCTGATCTCGGTGGTTACTACCATCCGCCGACGGAGGAGGTTTGCAAGGTGATGCAGCCGAGCGAAACCTTCAACAAGATCCTTGCCGATGCGCGAGCGTCTGTGAAATAAGGATACGGAATCACGCCCGGCCCTCCGTCGGGAGCCCGTTAGACTGTGTTGGTCTTACGGGCTTTTTTATGCCGGTGGAGCCGATAACCAGCGGCAAAATGAACATTCGGCGAATACCAGCAGCACGCTGAAGAGAATTGCCCTCCATGCATCGTCGATGGCAACCACCCCGTGGCGTGATTCATCGCTTACTCCTGATGCAACGGGGCAAAGGTGCCTCCGGTCAGCCGGGCCAGGTCGCCCGGTGCCAGTTCGATTTCCAGACCCCGGCGGCCTGCGCTGACAAAAATGGTTTTGAAATTCCGGGCGGACGCATCAATAAAGGTTTTGAGTTTTCTTTTCTGGCCCAGGGGGCTGACTCCGCCCAATACGTAACCGGTGCTGCGCTGTACAGACTGTTTGTCGGCCATGGCGGCCTTTTTGCCGCGGGCTGCCCGGGCAATCAGCTTCATGTTCAGCATGGTGGTCACCGGAACCACGCCGACAGCAAGCTCCTTGCCATCAATGGCGACCACCAGTGTCTTGAACACCCGGGCGGAATCAACGGCCATTTTCTCGGCTGCTTCCGTGCCGTAGCTCTCGCTGGACGGATCATGGTCATACTCGTGAATGGAATGGGCCACGTTGGCCTTGCGTGCGGCGTTGATGCCCGGCGTCATGCTCGGCTCCTTCGGAATGACTGGATTCCGGGATTAGATCAGCTAAGGACGAGAGCGACAACTGCTCGCTGGCGGGCGGAGAGGGACAGGAACCCCGCTGATTTTACCGGTAATGACATTTGGCCCTCGACTTGAAGTCCCCTTATGACTATTTTTCGTACATCATGAAAATCCAAACGCTGGTGACAGTGTGTCCATGGCGCCTTCAGGGGCGAAACATCGGGGAATGAGTACTTTGAGCAGCAATCAGACGCCTCTGCGTCGGGCCGGCTGGGCAGTTACGGTGTACCTGATCGCCGGCTTCGCCTGGATTATGTTTTCCGATGCCCTTGCCGAGGTCTGGTTTCCGGACCCGAAGACCCTGTCTATGGTTCAGACCTGGAAAGGCTTCTTTTTTGTCCTTACGACCGGCCTGGTGCTGTTTTCGGTGCTTTTCCGCCAGCTCACCAGGGACCGGGCGCTGCTGGCCCTGCAGCACGGCCAGCGTCTGGCGCTGCGTAAACGGGAGCGCCAGCTCCAGGTGTTGATGGACAACCTCCCGGGCATGGCCTACCGGTGCCGGTACGATCCCCAATGGACCATGCTGTTTGTCTCCCGGGGTTGTGCCCGGTTGACGGGTTACGAGCCGGAGGAACTGATAGAAAACCGCGTAACCAGTTATGCCAGCCTGATGGACGACGAGGACGGTGAGCGTATCTTCTGCGAAGTGAAGGCGGCACTGGCGAACGACAAATCGTTTTCACTGGAATATGGCCTGACCCGTAAGGACGGCAGCCGGATCTGGGTCTGGGAGCGTGGCCGGGGTGTTGAGGAGGAGGACGGCACGGTCGTGCTCGAGGGCATTGTCCTGGACATCTCCGACCGCAAGGAGTTGGAATCCGAGCTGGAGGAACTGGCGACCCGGGATCCACTGACCGGACTCTTCAACCGGCGGGAAATGTCGAGGGTTCTGGAGGAGGAGCTGGAGCGGGCCAGGCGTTACCAGCGACCGATGGCTTTGCTCTGGATTGATTTTGACCATTTCAAGGACGTTAACGATACCTACGGCCATGCCGCGGGTGATTCGGTGCTCCGTTCTATCAGTCGTCTGCTGTTGGGCAGCGTCCGCAGTGTCGATTCCATCGGTCGGTTCGGGGGCGAAGAATTTGTGATTGTATTGCCGGAAATGGGTCTGGACGAAGCACGTGACACCGCCGAGCGTTTGCGCCGCAAAGTAGCCGGGGCGCCACAGCCACTGGGCGACGGAAAAACCGTGCCACTGACCATCAGCGTCGGTGTCGCGGTCTACCCCGAACACGCCCAGAACGGGGCAGCACTGTGTGCCGCCGCGGACAAGGCAATGTATCTGGCGAAGGGCTGGGGCCGTAACTGTGTGGCCATGGCGCACCTCCACGACCAGGTTCATAATGAGTCCTGAGGCCCTTGCCGGGGGGAGTCGTTGACGCTGGCCCGGACGCCATCCGGCCAATGTCATTTGTGTCGGCTGAATTGAAGATAGAATAAAAACAACCATCTTGATAAAGGTTTGACCAGATGAACCGATTTGCCCGTCGTGCGCTTCACACCTGCCAGATTCCCGGAGATCTCGAGACCGTCACCTTCCGGGACGCTGCGGGTGAAAATCCGGCAGCCGCAGGTGTCAGTGAAGAGACTGTCGAGACGATCTGGCGCAGCGTCCAGGGGCTTTACCGGACAGGAGTGCACCCCGGAATCCAGATTTCTGTTCGCCACCAGGGCGAACAGATCCTGCATCGCGCCATTGGCCACGCCACCGGCAACGGACCGCACGACCCCCCGAATGCGGTCCGGGTTCCGATGACCACCGATACACCGATCTGCTACTTTTCCGCCTCCAAGGCGGTAACTGCCCTGCTGATGCATATTCTGGCGGAACAGGGGCTGGTTAACCTGATGGATCCGGTGTCCTACTATTGCCCGGAGTTTGCCAGTAATGGGAAACGGACCATCACGGTCCATCAAATCCTCTCCCACCGCGGCGGTATTCCGGCCATTCCGAGGGAAACGCCCATTGATGTGTTGTGGGATCGCGACGAGATCTGGCGCCTGTTATGCGCGGCCAGGCCTGTGGAAGTGGACGGTGCCAAGGTTGCCTACCATGCCATCACCGGTGGCTTTGTGTTACAGCGGGTGTTGGAGAGTGTCACCGGGGACACCATCGAAAACTATCTCGACCGGCACCTGCGCCGGCCGATGGGCATGAAATGGTTTACCTATGGCATTGCCCCCGAGCACCTGAATGATCTGGCCAGTAATTACGCCACCGGTCCGACGCCCAGGTTCCCGGTTTCCTGGATAGTAAACCGGGCCCTGGGTGGCGACATCCGGACAGTTGAGAGGGTTGCCAGCGACCCCCGCTTTCAGGAGGCTGTGATCCCGGCAGGGAACCTGTGTGGGACAGCAGAAGAAATGGGGCGTTTTTTCCAGATGATGCTGAACGGGGGCCTCTGGAATGGCCGGCGGGTCTGCAGTGAGCTCACCATTCGTCGTGCCATCCAGCAGTTCGGCTCGCTCCAGATCGACCGGACCATGATGGTGCCCATGCGGTTCAGTGCCGGCATGATGCTGGGCGGAAATCCGGTGGGTCTCTGGGGACAGCAGAGCCGGTTTGCCTTTGGCCATGTTGGTCTGATCAACAAGCTGTGCTGGGCCGATGCTGCCCGGGATATCTCGGTCAGCCTGCTCAACACCGGCTTTCCGATTGTTGGCCATCACCTGCCGGCACTGGGGAAGTTTGTCTACACTGTCTGCAACCGGTTCCCACTGATCCCGGAGCACCGGCGACCGATGATTGCCGCCTGAGGCGGAGGCCTCACATGGTTCGCAGCTGTGCTTCCAGAATGCCCAGCACAGACGACAGTATGTCGCGGAAATCGGTCAGTGTCTGGGTGCGCTGGATCACGTCCTCCCGGTTTTCATCCAGCCGTTCCAGTTTTGGGACAACCCGCCTGATACCTTCCGTAATCACTTCGTAGGGATAGTGGTGATCCTGGATGCTGAGCTTGTTGATCTCGGCCACTTCCTGGCTGAAGATGCTGATGATGTCATACAGCATGTCCTTGTGATGAATGCTGCTGGCTTCCCAGTAGGCATCGTCCAGCAGTTCCAGCAGTGACAGGTATTCACGCAGGGTATCCGCCACGGATGTCTGGGTCATGGTAGCTCCTGTAAGGGTGGGAAATTTCTTGTCTACAGGGAACTATAGCAGGGGTTCTGTTGCCTGAGCCGCATGCGGATTCTGCCAGCCCATAAATAAAAATGGGGTATACGGATTTTCCACTCATCCAGGGCATCGTTGGCCATGCGCACCAGATGGAACTTATCGACGACGATTCGGGCTTGTGGCAGCACGGCTTTGACGGCGGGTGGCCAGCAGATCGGGCAGGGTCCTCTCCTCGATGTTGGTCAGAATGCAGCGGTAGCGCTTGTTCAGGTACAGCTCGTCGATGCCCAAAATGCGGGGCGTCTCGAAGCGGTGCCAGCGACCCAGGAACTCGGCGCGGGCGTTGAATATTTCCCGTACCGTCTTCTCGTCCAGGCCGGTCTGGGCTGCCACGAAGGTGTAGGGGTGGTTGAAAGATTCCTTCTCCACGTATTCATATGGACAACAGGGCATACGGCGAGAGATTTTTGCCAATAATGGACATTATTTAACCCTTGAGCGCCAGAATACGCCTGGCACCGTTAAGCACGACAACCCCCGCGATGGTACCAATTATCAGATCCGGATAATTGGATCCGGTCCACGCGACCAGGGCGCCAGCGGCGATGACGCCCACGTTGATTACCACGTCATTAGCCGAGAATATCCAGCTTGCCTTCATGTGCGCCCCGCCCTCTCGGTGTTTGGATATCAGCAGCAGACAAATGGTATTGGCAATCAATGCGACGAATGCGATAGCCATCATCATCAGCGATTCGGGTTCACTACCGAATAAAAAGCGTCTCACCACCTCTGCGAGTACGCCAACAGCCAAGATCAGTTGGAGTACACCAGCAAGATGCGCGGCACGTACCTGCATTTTCACGCTATGCCCAACGGCATAAAGGGCGAGCCCGTACACTGCCGCATCGGCAAAATTGTCCAGGGACTCGCCAATCAGGCCGGTGGACTGGGCAATCAGACCGGCAGTCATTTCCACCACGAACAGGACTGCATTGATGCCGAGCAACCAACGCAGGGTGCCGGACTCTTGCGTAGCAGAGGCTGCCGAGGACTCGGCGGCCTTGATTGTCTCCGGATCGGCAGCAACAGTTTCCTGAAGCGAGGCTCCTAGCCTCAAGGTCGTCAGTTTCGCGGTGATGGGCTCGACCTCGCCGTCGTGCACGACCTCCAACCGACGGTTCGACAGGTCGAACGACAGCGTCCGAATATCTTCAAAGCCGTTCAGGGCCAGGCGAATCATTCGTTCTTCTGATGGACAGTCCATCTTCGGCACGGCATAAACGCTGACCCATTTCCCCGATGCTTCGGAGGAGTCCCGCATATCGGTATCCGCTGGGGGCGTTGCATCGCAGCCACAGGCGTCTCCACAGGTTTTGCTCATGATACGACTCCACTTGAACATTATTGGGTTATCATTTAAAACCATATAGCCACTATAAGGTCAACAAAGCGGAGAGAATCCGTTGAGGAGGAGTCTGATGCGCATTGGTCAGTTGGCACGGTTAGTAGGGGTCGATACACAGACGATCCGCTTCTATGAACAGCAGGGCTTGTTACCGCCGCCTGATCGGCAGGAAAACGGTTACCGTGTCTATACCGAGAAGCATAGTGAGCGGCTGGCCTTCATCCGTCGCTGCAGAATCCTGGACCTCTCATTGGCTGAGATTCACGAACTACAGAGCTATCAGGACGACCCTCATCAGCCTTGTACTGCCGTCAACGCCTTGCTCGATGATCACATCTCTCATGTGCGGTCGCAGATTACCGCTCTGCAAGCGCTTGAGAAGCAACTCGTTTCACTGAGAGCGAGTTGCAACGATGACCGGGAAGTTGAGGCGTGTGGGGTTCTTGCTGGAATTAGCGAGGGAAGCATGCACCAGCAGTAGGTTGATGTATCAACCAGATAATCCGATCACCCTAAAAATGAAACTCTATTCATTTTCATTGCGCTTTGTCTGACAGTTGTGCAGACTTACGAAATGGGAAAAGGATCTATCACGACTCAATGGACGAGAGGCCGAATGGACAAACCCACACTACCCAGCCACCAGCCTGTCTCCCGCGAGGTCAGGCTGGATCATCATGACAGTGTTCGCAATCATGTGCATCAGCAGGTGCGTTCGGAAGTAGAGCGCCTTGAGCGCCGGATTGAAACGCTTCGTTTAGTTAAAGCCCCGCACGCGGCGATCATGATTTCCACCTATGAGCGGATGATCGACCGGAAAAAGGGTTTTCTGCGGAACTGGGATCTGCGCGAAGAGGGTCACTGACGATCTTCGACGTTGATCGTAGTGTAGATAAAAGCTTCATCTCCACTCCGTTGGTTTCCGCAATGCTGCGGATTGCGCGTTCTTGCGTCTCCCTCTTCCAGCATGGCGGGTTCGTCTTTCGAGGTAAAAACCCGGGCCCGCGTCTCCCCGTAATTTATTATGACTTTCACGCAATCCGGCTCGTCCCCGTTAATGACAATTCCTGAGGCGTTAGTGAGTGTCAGGGTATCGCGTTGGGTTTCCATGAATTCCTGAAGAAGCTCCACATTGCCAAGGGTGCGACCGGTATAACTTGTGGCGGAAAATTCCGGTTGGTTGAATCCGGTGGTGCCAAACGTATTCGAGCTGAATCGGCCGCTCCAGGCCGCGCTGGCTACTTCTGCCGGGCTCTCGTCATCCTCGGCCGGTTGCCTGGCAACAAACTGGCTGGCACGAAATACTTTCTTCATCGCAGGGTTGTAAGTCCAGTCCAGCATCACGTAGATCCAGGTGCTGTCGGCTTGTGAGGCGCTGTCCTCGCTTCCAGTTTCGGTGAACCGGATCAGTGCGTCGTTGGCCGGAGTGTTAAAGCTTGCGGCTTCGTCCCTTTCAATGCTGTCCCGCATCAGGCGACGCCCCTCATTGAAGTTATCCACCTGGCCTGAGCGAATCACCTCATTGATGAGGTCGAGAGGGTTGCGCAAGCTGATGTAATCGGACCCTCCGGAATCCGGCTCTGTACCCAGGAAGTTATCCAGATGATTTCGAATCGCCATGGCGCTTCCGTTATCGTTGCCCTCGGTTGCCGGCTCCATGCCCCGGTAGAGGTCCTGGAAGGTTGTGTATTGCAGAACCGAGTCCAGCCCTTCAGTGTCTCTCAGCCGGAAGGTTTCCAACGGCAGGTCTACGTCGGTTGCAGGGTTCAGATAGCCACCACCGGAGGTGTCCGGGTCGCACCCTGCCAGAACCAGGGTCACAATGGAAGTTGCGGCGAACAGGTAGGAATGTCTCATTTCAGAAGGCCCCGGGATGCGAAAAGCAGTGTAAACCGCTAAAGTGAATGACCGCGGGGCGAATGTCCCTGCGCGGCTGCTGACAATAAAACATAAAACCGGTATCTACCCTCGCGGAGATCACATTTTGCGGCAACGGCTTACATTGGCGCTCCCAGCGGTGACGCGTTCGTTGATGGTCCTGCTGTTCCTGGCCACCATCACGATGCCGGCGTCGGCCGGTGCGGCCGAACCCTGCCGTGATGGCGAGATTATCCTGAGTGCGGGTGTCGAGAGTATCCGGGATCTGGGGGGCTGTATCTGGTACCTGGAGGACCCGGGGCAGACCCTGACCCTGGATGAGGTCCGCAAACTTGAACCTGGCGCGTTCACCCGTCACGACGGCGGCGTGCTGAACTTTGGCTACACGGAATCCGCCTACTGGGTACGCCTTGATCTGCGTCCAGGCAAAAACCCGGACCAGACCGACTGGATTCTGGAACTGGCCCTGCCCCTGGTGGATGAAGTCGCCCTGTTCATGGTTCGCGACGGCACCCTGGTTGAGCAGCGGCGGGCCGGCTATAAAGATAACTGGGCGGAGAGGGACCTGGCGGTGCCCAACCCGACCTTCCGACTGTCCCTGGCGCCCGATACCCTGAACCGGGTTTACCTGCGGGTCATCAACACCAACACCTTCCGGCTGCCCATCAGCCTGTGGCACCCCGACAGCTATATTGAAAAGGTATCGGTGGATGAACTGGTCCGGGGCATCCTGCTGGGAGCGGTGCTGGCGATTCTGGCCTATAACCTTTTTGTCGCCGTTTCGGTCCGTGAGCGCAGTAATATCTATTACGTGCTCTATCTGGTGTCAGCGACCGTCTTTATTTTCACCGAACAGGTCCACGGTATCCAGTTACTAGAGAACCGGCCTGCCCTGTTCAACAAGCAGTTTCTGCACTTCCAGATCACTCTGACCTGGTTCTGGGGCCTGCTGATGGCCCGGTCGCTGCTGGAGACCCGGGAGCGATCAGCGGATCTTGATCAGGTTATCCGGCTTTGTCTCTATGCCGTGGTCACCACGTTTGTACTGTCGCTGTTCCTGCCCTATCACGTGGCAATGGAATGGATTGTTGTCGGCTCGATCCTGCTGAGCCTGATCATGATCGTGGTCAGTTACCTGTCCTGGCGCTATTACAACCCGGCGGCCCGCTCCTACTTCTTTGCCTGGACCCTGGCGCTTGTTGGCTTCGGGATCTATGCCTTTACGGTAATGGGCCTGCTGCCCCTGAACACCTTCACCACCTATTCACCCCAGTTCGGCCTGACGGCCCAGATCATACTCTTCTCGTTTGCGCTGGCGGACCGGATCAAGCAGGTCCAGGGCGAGGCCCTGGGCTGGAGCCAGCGGGCCTTATCGAATCTGCAGCGCTACCAGTCACTGTTTGACAATGCCATTGAGGGGGTGTTCCAGATGTCCCCGGGCCGTCGTTTCGTCACTGCCAACCCGGCGATGGCCAGGTTGCTGGGCTATAACAGCAGCCGGGAGCTGCTCAAGCGCAATCCGGACGTACTGGAAACCTGCATTGCCGATGATCGCCTGCGCCGGTTGGTGGTGGAGCAGTTGGAAGCAAAGGGCACAGTGAAGGGTATCGAGGCCCGGTACCTGACCCGGGACGGCGATGAGCGCTGGGCCACCATTTCACTGC
The DNA here is from genome assembly GCF_056857895.1 of Marinobacter sp. B-21. Taxonomy (NCBI): domain Bacteria; kingdom Pseudomonadati; phylum Pseudomonadota; class Gammaproteobacteria; order Pseudomonadales; family Marinobacteraceae; genus Marinobacter; species Marinobacter sp. B-21. Next base: position 79,253 of record NZ_JBSXNZ010000089.1, on the reverse strand, counting down.
ATACGGTGTACGACGCCGATGGCGAACCGACGCACCTGGAGGGAACCTGCATCGATGCCACGGAGAGCCATAACCGGCAGCGCATCGAACGGGAACGAGAGCAGGAGCGCCTGGAGAAGGAGCTGGCCCGCAATTCGGCCGAGGCGAAAAGCCAGTTCCTGGCCAACATGAGCCATGAAATCCGCACGCCGCTGGCAGCGATCATCGGTTATGGCGAAACCCTGCTTGACCCGGACCTGAGCGAGCCGGAGAAACGAAGCAGTGCCGAGACAGTGGTGCGCAGCGGGCGCCATCTGCTGGAACTGGTCAACGATATTCTTGATCACTCGAAAATCGATGCCAACAAACTGGACGTGGATATCGTCTCGGTCAACCTGCCGGAACTGCTGGATGAAATCCGGGCATTTTTTGCGCCCCGGGCCCGGGAAAAGGGCCTCGATTTCAGCATTATCTGTGAATACCCGTTACCGGAACAAATCCAGACGGACCCGACCCGGTTGCGCCAGATCATTATAAATCTGTGTGGAAATGCCCTGAAATTCACTGAAAAAGGCTCGATTTCCCTGGTCGTACGATGCGATCGCGATCAGGAGCTACTGGTGGCCCGGATTGTCGATACCGGTATCGGCATGAAGCCGGAGCAGTTGGGCCGGCTGTTTGATCCCTTCGCCCAGGGTAGTGCCGCCATTTCCAGACAATACGGTGGAACCGGGTTGGGGCTTAGCATCTCCCGACGTCTGGCGGAAATGTTAGGGGGCAGTATCCGGGTAGACAGTACCTATGGCGAGGGCAGTGAGTTTGAGCTTTCGATCCGTACCGGATCACTGGAGCAGGTGCATTTCCTGCGGGATGCCTCGGAGCTGAGTCAGCGTCGCAGAGCCATACCCATGGTGGTGGCGCCGCGACTCTCTGGCCGAATCCTGTGTGCCGAAGACAACGACGTTAACCGGCGCCTGGTGTCCCTGCTGGTGTCTCGCACCGGGGCAGAGCTGGTGCATGTGGCCAATGGCGCCGAAGCACTGGAGCTGGCCATTCGTGAACCTTTCGATCTGATTCTTATGGATATCCAGATGCCGGTCATGAATGGTCGGGATGCGACTGCGGCGTTGCGCGAAGCCGGCGTGAATACGCCGGTTATTGCCCTCACTGCCAATGTGATGTCTGAGGATATTGCCGATTACCGGCTGGCGGGCTGTAATGAGCATCTGGCCAAGCCCATTGACAAACAGCGGTTTTTCGAAACCCTGGCCAAGTATCTTGTGGTCAGCCCGGACAGTGCGCAACGGCCCGCGCGGCGTTATCAGGGCAAGGTGCTGGTGGCGGAAGACAACGAGGAAAACCGCCAGCTGGTGGAGCGTATGCTGCGCCGTGAAGGGGTGGACGTGGTGGCCGTTACCAGTGGGGATGAAGCGGTCCGGACGGCGCTTTCAGACACGATCCATCTGGTCCTGATGGATCGCCATATGCCTGGCATGGATGGCGTTGCCGCCACCGCGCTGCTCCGCCAGGCGGGGTTCCGGCGGCCGGTGATTGCCTTTACCGCCGGCGATCAGCAGGAAACGGATGCTCTGCTTGATGCCGGTTGTGATGGGGTTTTGAACAAGCCTATTGATCAGTCGCATCTCCGATCGTTGCTGGAACGACTGCTGGTTGCCAGCCCGGCCTCCGTTACGGAGGCCGGTGAGGAGGCCGAGGTTGCCGGCCTGGTAGCCCGGTTTCTTGACAGTCTGGCGGATCGCCGGCATAGGATGGAAGAGGCGCTGGCCCATGGCGATCGGGAAGTCTTAAGAACGGAAGCCCATCAGATTAAGGGAACAGCAGGGGCAATGGGCTATCCTCTGATGACCCGCCAGGCGGGCAGGCTTGAAGACCTTCTGAAAGCCACTGACCCGGACTGGGATCGGGTTCGCAGCGAACTGGAAGGGCTCGGTGAAATGATAGACCGCGCCCTGACGGCTTCGGAGGCCCCGGGCTGATTCGACCCGTGAACAACCAACAGGAACAACGCAATGAGTGAACTGCCGGAACGCCGAGAGCACCATTCCCTCAGCATGATGTACGGGACCTATGCAGACATCCTGTTCGTCCTGTTTCCCTTTCTGATCATTGGTATGCAGCGGCTGTGGGAAGGCCGGCTCTACGAAACCCTGCTCCGGCCGGATCTGAGTATTGCGGCGGCCATTCTGGCCGGTCTTGCCATTGGCAAGTTTGTGCTCGGGCTGGTTACCAACCGGGACCTGGGGCGCTACAAGGAACGCATCGTTTTCTTTATCGCGCTGACCCTGTTTGTGGTGCTGGGCCCGGCAATCATTCTGATATTGAGTATACTGGGAAGTTCCGATGTGCCCGGCTTTGTCACCTTTGTTCAGCCGATCCTCCTGATCATCGCCATCTCCCTGTACACCACGGCGGTGAGCATCAGCAATATCCTGACCCGATTTGGTATGGAGGAATCACTGACCGGGCCGCAGGAGGTATCGGCCAGCTCGGATCTCAGGGAGCCGGACCAGCCCCGCCCTGCGCCACTGGATCTGCCCCGGCGCACGGGCAACGACCCAACAGTATGACAGGAGCAACCCATGACAGATCTGAGAGTGTTGGTAGTAGAAGACGAGCCGGTGATGAGAGAGCGGCTGGTGGAAATGCTCTACAAGGCCGGGGCAACGCAGGTAGCCGAATGTATGGATGCGGGCTCAGCCAGGGCGGCTTTTGAAGCCCAGGAGTTTCAGATCATTCTGCTGGATCTGGGCCTGCCTGACGGCGATGGCCACGAGCTGATGTTGGAGTTCAAGCGCAGCCGGGAGCAGCAGCATATCGTGCTGGTGACAGCCGATGATTCCATTGAAAGCATCCAGCGGGCCATCAGTGCTGGCGCCAACGGTTATGTGGTGAAGCCCTACTCCCAGGAAAAGATTCATGATGTGGTGAACAACTACGCCATGGTCCACGGGGGAGACATGGCCATGATGCAGGGCCTGAACCGGCGCCATTGACCGGTTCAGGCCCTGTACGTTCCAACCCTGAAGACGGCGGTCAGGCGACCTGACGCGCAATCCAGGAGTTATAGCGATTAGCCAGTGCCCTGACGTAACGGGCCTCGGCACCGTCCAGATTGCCCAGAACGCCGTTGAAGATCCAGCCACGCTCGTACACACCCAGCACCCGCTGCTCATCATCCAGGTTGACGCGCTGATTCAGTTTTTGGCAGATCGCATCCAGCAGCGGCAGCTTCTCCGGAGGCTTGATCGGCCCCTGGCGATTGTTCATGGGCTGGTTCGCTGCTCGTGTTGTCGGATGTCTTTTCATGATGTTCTCCTTGTCGTTTTGCGGCTGCAAAAACAAAACCCCGGTGCCGAGGGCGACCGGGGTTTTGCGGAGAAGCTGACCCGGTCGCTACAGAGGCTCCCGGGACTGACCGAAAGCCGTCAGATGTCGTTCACCATCGCGCGAACAGACTGCCCTGCATGGCAACCTGCGGCTGTGTAAGCAATGAGTTGTGGAATCATTCTGGTCATACCGGCTCTTGTGTTTCGGTTCGACTATCAGTGTATAGGCTAACGGGCCGTTTGCAATAGGCCGGCATCTTCGGCAAACCCCTACAGACGGCGCCATGGGCGGTTGGCATAATTCCCAGCGTCACGTGTTTTACGTTGTGCAATCCCGGCTGCCTGCCGCGCCAGGCAGTCGATGGATCTCTCCTTTATACGCAGCCTCTATGGCTGCGTTTTTTTTACGTAGTGAAAACGTAGTGGAAACCTCGTAGCCACTACTTCGTACAGATTTCCGACCCATCTCTGGCGATAAAACGATCAGGCCTGGCGGCTGTGGCCGGCCAGTGGCATCGCGGAGTCTTCTGGCAGGGCGATCCGTTCCCAGGTTTTGTGGAGGATCAGGGCGTCATTGGCCGCCCGGTGCACTGGCAAGCCGAGTTCTGAAATCACCTGCTGGCGCATGGCGGACCACTGCCGTAGCTGCTGCGAGTTCAGCAGCGCCGAGATAGATTCAAGCTGGAAAGCGGGCCTGATACGGGCTGCCCTGAATAACCGGTGCAGCCAGAAACTGTCGAAGGTCCAGGCATCGCAAAATACCTGTTCCGGTAGCAGCTCATTCAGGGCCCGAGCCACTTCACTGGCCGCAATGCCCTCTGCCTCAAGCGTCTGGCGGGAAATGCCGTGAATCTGTTCAGCGCTCTCCGACCAGTCTTGCCACAGAACGTAGGGACAGATCAGCCAGCTGTGCAGGGTGCCGTCCGGCATACAGATGCCTACCTCAATCGGGTAGCTTGCGATCAGATCAAGACTGGATGCCTCGAAATCGATAAATGCCGGGCGGATAGTAGTCATGGGATCAGTGTAGATGATGAGTTGTTTTTAGCCGAGTTTACCCGCCCCGAACCCGAGACGCGAACCCAACCTGAGCCTGTACTGTTACAATATGTCCATTCATTGTAAAAGCCCGATGACAGCAACAGGAACGGGCCCGACAGTAAACCAGCCGAACTCGAATCGCACCATACGGGGAGCCCGAATGACTGACACCGTGGTTGTAATCTATTCCGGAGGCATGGACTCCTACACGCTGCTACACCTGGCCAGAAATCGTGGTTACCGGGTTCATGCCCTGTCTTTCAATTACGGGCAGCGACACGTCCGCGAACTGGAGTGTGCCCGTTCAGTGTGTGAAGCCCACGACATTCCCCACAAGGTGATTGATATCCGGGCCATGAGCGAGGTGATGGCCGGCTCGGCGCTGACCTCGGAACTCGAGGTGCCCGAAGGTCACTATCAAGAAGACAGCATGAAGGCCACCGTGGTGCCCAACCGCAACATGATCCTGCTGTCCCTGGCCACCGGATACGCGGTAACGGTGGGTGCCAGGGCTGTATGGTACGGTGCCCATGGTGGTGATCATGCCATCTACCCGGATTGCCGCCCTGAATTTGTGGCAAGGATGGACGCGGTGTGCCGTGTGGCCAACTATGAGCCTGTGGGCATCGAAGCGCCCTTCATGGCTATGGATAAGGGCCGGATCCTGGCCGAAGGCCTCCGTCTGGGGCTGGATTATGCACAGACCTGGACCTGCTACAACGGTCGCGAGCGCGCCTGTGGCCGCTGTGGCTCCTGTGTGGAGCGGCTTGAGGCGTTTGCTGCCAATGGTGTTCCAGATCCAATCGAGTACGAGGATAACTGCTGATGTACCGGGTCAAGGAAGCCTTTTATACCTTGCAGGGTGAAGGCGCCCAGGCCGGCCGGGCCGCTGTCTTCTGCCGGTTCAGCAAGTGCAACCTGTGGACCGGGCGGGAGAAAGACCGCGCCAGTGCGGTCTGTCATTTCTGTGACACGGATTTTGTTGGCACCGATGGCCAGAACGGTGGCCGGTTTGACTCACCGAAAGCCCTGGCCGGGCACATTCGCAGCCTCTGGCCGGATGCGCCCGGTAAACCCTATGTGGTTTGTACCGGCGGCGAACCCTTGTTGCAACTGGACACGGCCGCGATCGAGGCGTTCCACCGGGAGGGTTTCGAAGTCGGTGTGGAAACCAACGGCACCCTGCCGGCCCCCGCTGGCATTGACTGGCTGTGTGTCAGCCCGAAGGCGGATGCGCCGGTGGTTATCGAAACCTGTGACGAGCTGAAACTGGTGTATCCGCAGCCTCTGGCCACGCCGGAGCGGTTCCTGCACATTCGGGCCAGTCACTATTTTCTTTCCCCGATGGCATCGCCGTCAGCGCCGGAAGGTGGTGTTGACGGCGTCAGGCAAAGCAATACCCGCCTTGCCACGGATTACTGTCTGGCCCACCCGCAATGGCGTCTGACCCTGCAAATGCACAAGATCATCGGTATCGACTGACTACCCGGCTGTCAGTATCCGGTCTGTTGGCGCTGGCACGGAGCCAGGTGTCCTCGAAGCGTTTCGGTAATGGCTTGGGCTGGTATTGGTCCAGCGCTTGAAGGCCCGGGTGAAATTGGCGGCATCGGCGTAACCCAAGGCATCGGCAATCTGGCTCAGGTTCATGGTGGTGTTTCGTAGCAGGTCGCCCGCCCGCTCCAGGCGGACCTGATCCACCAGCTGCTGAAAGCTGGCCTCTTCCTCCTGTAACCGGCGCTTGAGTGTCCGTTCGGAGATAAACAGGGTGCCGGCAACCCGGGCGAGTTTCGGTGGAAAGGGATGGCTGGTTTCAATAACCCGCCGTACCCGACAGGCGAATCCGGCGTCCTCGGTCAGCTGCCGTAACGCCTCTTCGCATTGGGCCCGGGAGGAAGCAGCCAGCTGGTCGTCGGTGAACCGCACCGGCAGGCTCAGCCGGGAGACGGGAATCACCAGGGCGTTGTCGGTGGCACCAAACTCCACCGGTACCGGTATCTGTGAGCGAAACCGCTGAAAATAAGCGGGTTCCGGGCACCGTCGAAGGATCCGCAAGCCGTCAACGACCGATCCGGTCAACTGGGCTCCCATGGACACGCAACCGAACAGCATGGCATCCATAATGAAGCCGTGCAGCGGCCCGAGATCGATATCGCAGGTCACGATGTACCAGACGAGGTTGGCGTTTTCGCGTTTGCTGATCTGGAGGTGAGGTACCCGCAGGGTGAGGTACCGGGTCATCAGCTCCATGGCGTCACCCAGGGTGCGACTGCTCATGACGGCGGTACCCAGGGCACCATGGAGCGGAAGCTTCAGTTTCCGGGCGAGCATGATGCCGAGTCCCGGCTCTCCGCTTTCGATGATGGCCCGGGTGACAAACTCGCTGGCTTGGGTCTGGCTGACCCGGAGTTCAGTGGATTTCAGCCTGGCCGGGTCCAGCCCGACCCGGAGCAGAAGGTCCTGCTCATCAACACCAATGGTGTTCAGCAGTTCGGCCAGAAGGTGCAGGTAAATGGCCGGCATGCCAAGATCCTGTGCCGTTGATACTGAGGCGCGCATGGGGTTTCCTCGTCGGGTTCTGTTGTTGTTATTTAGCGGATCGCATAGCGTGTCCGATTATGGCGACTCCCGATGCATTCCCCCATGACTTCGCTGACGGATTAAAATGGCCCGAAAGGCCAACTGCCGGTCTGGTCCGGCGGACGGGCAATCGGTAGCGTTGACCCGGGGGACAGTTCTCAGAGCCTGAGGTCGATAATCACCGGGTTGTGGTCGGAGGATCGCCAGGGCCCTTGCTGATCGGATTGGGAAATGCCCTGATAGCCGAGCGCCCGGGGCTCATCGGCATTGATCAGCCAGGTCTGTGCCTGGAGTACCAGTGGTCGGAGGCTTTTGGAGGCCAGGGCGTAATCCAGGGTGCCTTTCTCACCCTTGTAACGATAGGTGTAGTGGGGGCAGGTCGCGCGAGTGCAGGGGTGGAACTGGTGCACCATGCTGGTAAAGCCGGCCCTGGTTAGAACGGAAAGCGGATGTTCACGGGCGTAACTGTTGAGGTCGCCGACAATCAGGGTTCCGGCGGATCGGGTGTCCCGGGAAAAGGCACCGGGCCAGTTGGCCAGGGCCCTGGCTTCGGCAACCCGCCGGCTGGTATAGCAACCCTGCCCGTCGGATTGATCCTGATCTTCGCCCACGGCGCCCCGGCAGGATTTCGATTTCAGGTGAGGGACAACAACCCTGACTGTCTGCTCACCGTCAACACGGCGAAAATCCTGTGCCAGAGGGGGGCGGCCTCCGGATCGAAAGACACCGTCGGTCAGGCGTTCGGGTAAACCGATTGGTGTTATCCGGTCGCGGCGGTATAGCAAGGCGGTACGGATTTCGTCGCCACCGTCGTTACCCGGGGTGCTGACAAATTCCCATTGACTCCCGAGAAAACGGGCCAGCCCGGCGATTGTGCTGGCGGCGGCATAACCGTCATTTTCCAGTTCGGCAACCGCCAGGATGTCCGGGTCTGGCGCCTGAAGAGTCTGAATCAGACGCTGTCGCTGTTGGCGAAACTCAGCCCTGGTTTCAGCGCCTCGCGGGGTGGGAAAGCCAGCGCCCTGGCCATTTCCGTTGAAGAAGTTTCCGAGATTCAGGGCCATCACCCGCACAGCATCGCCTGGCGGACGTGGGGGCGCCTTTTTGCGCGGGTTGGTCACGACGAATCGGGGCTCAGTCACCGGCTGGATTCGCCAGGCATCAAAGCGGAAATCGAGGATGCCAGCGAGTCGGTCGATCTGATCACCGGCCCGCACGGTGGCTGATGGCGACAGGCCGGTTGGCGGCCAGGGGACCGGCCTGGGGTCCCGTTGGGAGCGGTTGTCATCCAGCAACACCCGGCTTTGCCGATGGCTGGCAGACCGTCGGTGCGCCCGCTGCCCGGGGGCCAGGTATTCGGTGGGCTGGACCTGATCCGATGCCGCCAATGCCAGTTCGCCGTATTTTGTGAGGTTGTAGTTGTCCACCACTGTCAGGGGGTAGCGGAAGGTCACCCTCATGTTTTCCAGACTCTCGGGGTCCCTGGACCAGGGCAGCTCGATGGTGGCCGGCTCTGGCTGCGCTTCCTGGCCGCATATCCGGAGGTTCTGTACGGCGACCAGTTCGGTCAGTCCGTGGAATTCCCTGACCTTGCCGGTTACTCGCAGACGCATGCCGGGTTTTCCGGTATCCCGGTTGGTATAGACGAAAACCGCTTCAGAGGTGGCCGGGTTGTTGTCGGTCTGGTGGTCTGCCTGCTGAAGATAGAAGCCGCCGAACCCGCCTTTTGAGCGGGAGTCCAGGGTAAGAATACCCTCCACCGTCACCGTCTGGCCGGTGAGGGCAGAGGCAGGGCCATCGCCCTGGACAGCAGAAATAGCTGTGGCCGGTTCACCACAGCCTGGTTCTGCCGTTGTTGCCATTGGCAGCAACGGCAGAACCAGAAAACTGAGGAAGGGAAGAAACCGGGTTTTGGAGCTCACACCGGGAGTCTAGCAGAGGCCGGCGACGGCTTTGAGCGCCTGCTCGCGTTTGCTGCCGAAACCAAGCTGATCCGGGTTGGCCAGTTCAAGCTGTTGTACCAGAGGGTCCGGGTGCTGGTTATCGAAGGTAATCCCCAGGCGTGACAGCACGTAGGGTGCGAGCGCAGCGCGGGTATCGATCTCCAGCCGGCCACGTTCCATGCCGTAATCCCTGGCGATAATCTGTTGCTGGGCCTCGGTCAGGCGCTGATCCGGTGTCACCACCAGGGTGACTTCGCGGTTCCAGTCGTCGTCCTGCTCGCGAGTATGTTTTGCCCGTGGTCTCAGAGCTTCCGGGGAAGTGCGGAAGCGGCTCAGGGCGAAGTCGCGGAATTCCCGGTTTGAATCGCACCAGGCCCTCAGGTGCCAGCTGTTGCCGGCACAAACCAGGGTGTGTGGTTCAAGGATGCTTTCCACGGCTTCAGGCCGGCTCAGGGACGCGTAGCTGGCCCGCAATTGTCGGCCTTGCCGCGTTGCCGCGACCACCGTCCGCATGGTTTCAGGCGCAATCACCCGGTTGGGGCCCTGGACAACCGTACTGTCGGGCAGGCCGATGTTCAGGGACTTGAAGGTGCTGCTCAGGCTCTGCTGGCGGGCAAGCAGGTCCAGATACTCGTTCACCAGTCCCCGGGTAACCACCGGCCGAAATTTCGCGGCTGGCACATAGCCCTTCAGATGGCGATCGTAAACCAGATTGCCGGGTGCCAGCTCACGCAGGTAGGTATTGATGTCCTTGGATGCTTGCTGACGACCAATGCCAAAGCTGTGGCAGATGTGGTTGGTGGTCAGGCGACCTTCCCACAGGGCAATGGTTTCAATCAGTCGGTAGCGAAGCAGCAGATCCCAGCGGATGGGCCAGTCCGTTTTTTTCATAACCAGGCGCTCATGATCCAATGAATAGCTTGATTTCATGTTACCCGCTCCGACACGCAGGGTCTGTTACGGCACATTAATGTAAAACTCTGTTAAACAGCAATATAGCGGCCTTTGCGGGTTTTTGTGACGCAGTTAACGGGTTTCGGGAAGTGCTTAGTGGTTTTACTTCAGGCTCCTGATCTAATACGTAGCCGGCAAGGTCCGGTGCTTGCTGCTACTTTGAGTTCCATCACCCCGAAAACATCCTGTAACGCCCGGAGCTGCTGTAATGACCCGAATGGTCGCCTCCCTGTCTGCCCTGATTCTGAGTATCATTCTGCTGGTCAGCGGTAATGCGTTCCTGATGACCCTGTTGGGTATCCGCCTCAGCATTGAGGCCATATCGCCAGATATTATCGGCTGGATTCTGGTCTGTTACTCCATCGGTTTTGTGCTTGGCACCCTATACGTCCACCGGATTATAGGTCGTGTTGGCCACATCCGTGCCTTTGCGGTGCTGGCTGCGATTGCTGCCGTGACTTCCCTGCTCTATCCGATGGCCATTTCCGAGATTTTCTGGGCGGCACTGCGAGTGCTTTCCGGTTTCAGCATTGCCGGGGTTCTGGTTGTTATCGAGAGCTGGTTTTCCAGCCGGGCAACCAACGCCAACCGGGGCGCGCTGTTTGCCGTTTACCAGATAGTATTTTACCTCTCAGCCGCCGGTGGCCAGTTGATCGTCAACATCGGCGACCCGGCCAACTTCATGCCATTCTCGATTGCAGCGATTCTGTTGACGCTGGCCCTGGTTCCGCTGGCGATGACCCGTATGGAAGCACCGGTGATTGAACAGGTTCAGCGTATCTCCATCTTTACTCTGGCCCGTGAGTCCTTTACCGGCGTCGCCGGTGCTTTGGTCTGTGGCATCATGATTGGCGGCTTTTATGCCCTCGGCCCGGTTTACGCCACGCTGGTCGGGCTGGACCTTGCCAGGACATCCACCTTCATGGCCAGTGCCATCGTGGCCGCGATGATACTGGCCTGGCCACTGGGCCGGCTCTGTGACCGGTTTGAACGTCGTCGGGTGATGTTCTGGGTGGCTGTGTTTGCGGCCTCCGCGGCCGGCGGTATCGGGGTTCTGGGGGCGTCTAACCCTTGGTTGCTGACCCTGCTGGTGGGCTTGTTTACCGGCCTGTCTGCCACCCTGTATCCGATTGCGGTGGCCATCACCAATGACCGCATGGAGAGTACCCGCATTGTTGCTGCCAGCGCCACGCTGCTGCTCAGCTACGGTGTTGGCAGTGTCATCGGGCCGGTCGCCATGGCCGAACTGATCAATCTGCTTGGGCCGAAAGGGCTGTTTCTGGGCAATGCCGGCTTCCTTCTGGTGCTGGCGGTTATCACCAGCTATCGGATCAGTCATACCGAGGATGTTGCGGTGAAAGATCAGGAGCACTTTGTGCCGGCCATGCCGGAAACGTCTCCGGTGCTTACCGAGCTGGATCCACGGAATAGCGAGTTCCACCAGTCTCCTGAAGTCGATGAGATGCAGGACGAGCTGCGTCAGGCCGGCTGACGCAGCTCTCGGTTTTCCCCGATTTTGTTTTTACTTCCACATCTGTTTTTATTTCAATGATTAGCATACTATTGGTAACTTTCCGATATGTGGCTTATTGGCTGATTGCCGGTCTTTCCGAAGGCTTGACCTTGTCCCTTTTTGAACGGAGTGACGACAAATGAGAGAGCAGTTTCCTTTTGCGGTAGCCCGGGTTACCCGCCGCTGGAGAAAAATGCTGGATGAGCGCCTGAAGGATCTTGGCGTAACCCAGGCACGGTGGAGCACCATGGTGTATCTGGAGAAGGGCGGTGAAGGCCTGACCCAGCGTGAACTGGCCAGCCTCATGGCTATCGAGAATCCGACCCTGGTTCGGCTGCTGGACAGCCTGGAACAGCAGGGGCTGATTGAACGCCGGCCCTGCCCGAACGATCGCCGGGCCCGCCGCCTGCACCTGACGGACGCCGGCCGTGCCTTTATGGATGAGCTTTCCGGGCGAGCCGAGGTACTTCGGGAGGAAATGCTTGAGGGCATCAGCGACGAAGAGATCGAGTGTACCGTCAAGGTTTTCCACAAGATCCTGGAAAACGCTGAAAAGCAGAAGTAATCCTTGGCTGATAACTCGGTTGAGGGCCTGAAGGCCCGCTACGGGGATCGCTGGCGTTGGCTGGCACTGGCTACGGTGGTTACGGGCACCATGGCCACTGTTCTCAGCGCCACTGTGGTCAACGTGGCGCTTCACGACATCATGGTGGAGTTCGGTATCCGTCAGGGCCAGGTGCACTGGCTGGCAACCGGATTCATCGCCGCCATGACCACCACCATGCTCGCCTCTTCCTGGTTGCTGGATCATTTCGGGGTTCGAAAAACCCTGGCCACGGCCATGTTCCTGTTCACGCTGATTTCCCTTGCCGGTGGGTTCGCCAGCTCGCCGGAGCAATTGATTGTCGCGCGGATTGGTCAGGGCGCCATGGCCGGTCTGATGCAACCCATGGGGATGTACCTGGTGTTCCGTATTTTTCCCCGGAACCGGCGTGGTCAGGCCATGGGCATCTATGGCATGGGCGTGATCCTGGCGCCGGCTCTGGGTCCGGTACTGGGCGGCTTTCTGGTTGATCAGCTGAGCTGGCGATACGTGATGTTTGCCCCGGCTCCGGTGACGCTTGTGGGTGTCCTGATGGCATGGCGCTTTCTGCCTCTGCCAGTGTCGCGGCCGGCTCCCTACCCCTTTGATCTTCCCGGCCTGGCGTTGCTCGGGTTTACCATCGCACTGTCACTCGACACCCTGAACAGGCTGCAGCAGGCGGACGGACAGCAGGCATGGCTCGTGGCTGAGGCACTGTTGGCGATAGCAACCCTGTCGCTCTTCATCTTCCGGGAGCGGCGCATCCGGCACCCGTTGGTGAACATTAGCCTGTTGCGCAAGCCGGCCTTTCTCTATGCCTGTCTGGGTGCTATGGCACTGGGCCTTGCCCTGTTCGGATCCACCTACCTGATTCCCCTGTTTGTACAGACCGCCCTGGGGTTCACGGCGACAGAAGCCGGGTTGCTGATGTTGCCGGCCGGCATTGTCCTGGGCATGATTTTCCCCCTGGCGGGCCGTCTGGCGGACAAGCAGAGCGCCCGCAAGCTGGTTATCTTCGGCATTGCAGTATTTGCCCTGTCGGCGGCGCTGTTCGCCCTTTCGGATCTGGATCTGGCCTTTGGCTGGCTGGCCCTATGGGCAGTGCTGGGCCGGATCGGTATCGGCTTTATGCTTCCGGCACTGTCAACGGGTGCCCTGAATCCGCTGGAACCGCAGGAGCTGGGTGCCGGTTCCAGTACTCTCAATTTCATGCGACAGCTGGGCGGCGCCTTCGGCGTCAACTTGGTGGCGCTGACCATTGAGTTTGGTGAACACAGTGCGGGAATGCCCACGGTCAACGCCTTCCATTCGGCCTGGTGGCTGGTGGCGGTGTTTGTGGCGGTCGCGGCGATACCGGTATGGCGGATGCGGGTTTAGTTGCCATAGCGGAAACCGGTGACAAGGCCCAGGTGGCGACGGTTGTGCTCGCTGCTCGTGTCAGCAAGACCCGCTGGGTTATCCCGGGAGTCACGGTGGGGATGCTGCTGGCCAGCATACCGGTTATTATGACGGGGCGTTGGCTGACGGAACGGTTGCCCCTGGCCACGGCGCGAACTGGTGCGGGCGTTCTGTTTATTGCGCTTGCTGTAGTCACGGTATGGGCGACCTACGTGAACTCCTGACCTACGTGAACTCCTGAAGGTACCTGCTGTCATTACCCGGGTGCCCCTGATGCTTTCGGAACTTTGTTTATGTGGTTGAGATCTCTAGTGGTGTTTTTCCTGGCGCAGTTCCTGATGCTACCGGCACTTCAGGCTGCGGAACCTGCAGAAGGTGTGTCTGCACAGGGTGGAGAGAATGCCGGCGATCCCGAAAGCCCGGAAGCGCCGGACCGAAGCCCCCGTGTTCCGACCTTCCCGGTCCAGGGTGACCTGGCGGGACAGTTGGGAGTCTATGAAACCAGTTACGAGGATACCTTTGCGGCTATTGGTAACCGCTTGGCTATGGGGTATCTGGAGCTGGTGAAGGCCAACCCCGGCGTTGACCCCTGGCTGCCCGGCGAAGGCACCACCATTACCCTGCCGCGCCGGTACGTTTTGCCGGATGCCCGGCGTGAGGGGATTGTCATTAATCTGGCCGAATATCGCCTCTATTATTTTACCGACCAGGGCGTGCAGGTTTACCCGGTCGGAGTTGGTACCGCGGAAAATCCCTCACCCCTGACCGATGCGGAAGTGACCATGCCTCTGGAATCCCCTGCCTGGTATCCGCCGGCCAGTATCCGGGCCGAGTACGAGGCATCTGGTGATTATCTGCCCCGAATGATTCCCCCTGGTCCGGGGAATCCCCTGGGTACTCATGCCCTGTTGCTGAGTGAGAAGGGTTATCTGATTCACGGCACCAACAAAAAGTTTGGTGTGGGTATGCCCGTTAGCCACGGTTGTTTCCGGATGTATAACGAAGACATTTCAAGGTTCGTTTACCAGGTTGAAAAAGGCACGCCGGTTCAGGTAGTGCATGATGCCGTCAAGATCGGGTTTTCCGATGGCGAGGTCTGGCTCGAAGTGCACCGCCCCCATGAGGACTACAATAGTCAGGACCGGGACCGTTTGTGGCAGCAGGTATTTGCCGAAGTTGAGTCTTTCCGGGCAAACCATCCGGGGGTAGAGGTGAAGCGCAGCGCCATTGAGCTTGCCGTGGATCAGGCCGATGGCCTGCCCACCATGATTGGTGAACGGGTTACCCGGATGGCTGCGGACAGGACCGTTGACGAGAAAACGCCCGAATCCGAGAGCGAACCGGAACAGCGGCTTTACTTCTGAGGGGGAGCTTGCGGCCAGTCCAGTTCCCCACAATAATGAAAAACAGGGAGTGTCCATGAGTCAAACCATTCTGATTACCGGCGCCAGTTCCGGCCTGGGGGAAGGCATGGCACGCGAATTCGCGGCCCGCGGCGACAATCTGGCCCTGTGCGCCCGGCGCACCGATCGCCTGGAGAAGCTCAGGGAGGAACTTGGCCGGGAGTACCCAGGCATCACGGTGAGTCTTCGGGCTCTGGATGTGAACGATCATGATCAGGTGTTTTCGGTATTCAGGGCGTTTCGTGACGAGTTCGGTAGCCTGGAGCGGATTATTGTCAACGCCGGAATCGGTAAGGGGCAGCCATTGGGCACCGGCAAGTTCGATGCCAACCGGCAGACGGCGGAGACCAATTTCGTGGCGGCCCTCGCCCAGATGGAAGCGGCCATGGAGCTCTTCCGGGAACAGAACCGGGGCCATCTGGTCACCGTATCTTCAGTAACAGCCGTGCGGGGCCTGCCAGGGAATGTTACCACCTACGCGGCAACCAAGGCTGGTATTGCGGCTCTGTCCGAGGGGTTGCGCGTGGACCTCGCGAAAGCGAAATCCCCGATAAAGGTGACTACACTGTACCCAGGGTATATTCGAACCGAGATCAACGAGAAGGTCCGCAACACGCCCTTTATTGTTGATGCAAAAACAGGATGCAGGGCCATGGTCAAGGCGATTGAGTCGGGTAAGGACGAGTGTTTTGTGCCCACCTGGCCCTGGACTCCGATCGGATTTTTGCTTCGGCGTCTGCCGGTTTCGGTGCTCGCCCGAATATTCTGAATTTCTTCCGCATCCGGGGAGGCGTTATGCAGGTACACCGTGCCATGCGATCACAGAATCCCGCCCGTCTGCGGCTCTGGGCCCTGGTGCTGTTGACCGGTGTGCTTCTGGCACTGGCTTCTCTGGCGCACCAGGTCTTTGCCCAGCAGAAGTCGTCCGGCATCGCCCTGGTACTCACCGTTGAGGGCGCCATCGGCCCCGCGACCATGGACTATGTCACCCGAGGCATCCGCCGGGCTGAGTCCGAAGGCGCCGGCCTCGTTATTATCGAAATGGACACACCCGGCGGCCTGATGAACTCCATGCGGGACATCATCAAGGTCATCCTTGCCTCCGAAGTGCCCGTGGCTACCTATGTTTCTCCCCAGGGCGCCCGGGCAGCCAGCGCCGGCACCTACATTCTGTATGGCAGTCACATCGCCGCCATGGCACCGGCAACCAACCTGGGCTCGGCAACCCCGGTGCAGATGGGCGGCCTGCCGGGAAGTCAGGAGCCGGCCAGTGAACCTGCACCCAAAGACGCTGATGCCAAGGAGGGCGCTGAGTCCGGAGCTGAGTCGCCTGCTGCCGAAGAAAATGCCGGGGAAGAGAGCAACAAACGTCGTGGCACCACCGCCATGGAGCGCAAGGTGCTGGAAGATGCCGTCAGTTACATTCGCGGGCTCGCAGAGCGCCACGGCCGCAATGCCGACTGGGCAGAAGAGGCGGTGCGGGAAGCGGTGAATCTTGGTGCCGCCGAAGCGCTTGAGAAGAACGTCATAGACGTGGTTTCTCCGAATCTCCGGGATCTGCTTCAGCAAGTCGACGGCCGTCAGGTTGGCATGGCGTCGGGAGACATGACGCTGGCAACCGCAAATCTTGAAATTGTCCGCTCCCAGCCAGACTGGCGCACCCGCCTGCTGTCCGTGATCACCGATCCGAACGTCGCCTATTTCCTGATGATTATCGGGTTTTACGGCATTATTTTCGAACTGGCCAATCCCGGTGCCGTGGTGCCCGGCGTGATTGGCGCCATCAGTCTGATTCTTGCACTCTTCGCCTTCCAGGTGCTGTCGGTGAATTACGCCGGTCTGGCGCTGATTCTGCTCGGGTTGGCGTTTATCGTGGGTGAGGCCTTTGTGCCGAGTTTCGGAATACTGGGTGTCGGCGGGATTGTCGCCTTCGTGACCGGATCGGTCATCCTGATGGATGGCAGCCACCGGGATATCTCCCTGCCGACCATTGGCGGCACCGCCGTGGTTGCGGCCGGGTTTATCCTCTGGACGGTCACCCGGTTCATTGGTCTGCGCCGCAGGTCTCCGGTCAGTGGCACCGAGCAGTTAACCCACGAGGAGGGCGTGTCGCTGGACGATTTTTCAGGAGAACATGGTCACTACCGGGGGCACGTCAGACTCAGCGGTGAGCGGTGGAATGCCATAAGCGAGGAGCCCGTCAAAGAGGGCGACCGGGTCCGTGTTGCAGCAATCGAGGGTTTAACGGTAACCGTCAGGGTCATCCCGGAAAACGGCTGATCCGGCAAACAGAGTCTAACGGCAAAACAAGGAGGCCGTATGATTGGCGAACTGATTCCTTACCTTGCACCTATCGTGGTGTTATTACTGATTCTCGGCTCGGCCATCAAGATACTGCCGGAATATCAGCGTGGTGTGGTGTTTTTTCTGGGCCGGTTTCAGGGGGTGAAAGGCCCGGGCCTGATCATCATAATCCCGGGTATACAACAGATGGTGCGGGTTGACCTGCGGGTCATTGTACTGGATGTGCCCAGTCAGGACGTGATTTCCAAGGATAACGTCACGGTTCGGGTAAATGCCGTGCTCTATTATCGGGTAGTGGATCCGGAGCGAGCGATCATCCGGGTTGAGGATTTCGACTCGGCCACCAGCCAGCTGGCGCAAACGACACTGCGTTCGGTGCTGGGCAAGCATGATCTGGATGAAATGCTCTCGGAGCGGGACAAGCTGAATTCGGACATTCAGGAGATCATCGATTCCCAGACGGAGGAGTGGGGCATCAAGGTGGCCAATGTGGAAATCAAGCATGTGGACCTGAACGAATCCATGATTCGTGCTATCGCCCGTCAGGCAGAGGCCGAGCGTGAGCGGCGGGCCAAGGTCATTCACGCCGAAGGCGAATTGCAGGCGTCGAAGAAACTGGTAGAAGCGGCGGATGTGATGTCAGCGAATTCGGGGTCGATGCAGCTCCGGTACTTGCAGACGCTGGCGGACATGAGTAATACCAATACGGCCACCATCGTGTTTCCGCTGCCGATGGAACTGATGACAACGTTCCTGAAGGAGAACAAATCGGTGACTCCGGAAAACCCGGACGCCGAGGCATAAAAAAGGCCGGAAAACCCGGCCTTTTCAGCATCATCGGCGTGAGCCTTACTTCATGCTTGAGCGCTCGAGCATACGCTTGGCACGCTCGTTGGCTTCGTCAGCAGCCCTTTGAGCTGCCTTGGCTGCCGCCAGTGCTTCTTGCGCAGTCTGCTGGGCAGAGCGGGCAGTGCCGGCAGCGCTGTTCGCGGTGCTCAGTGCATTTTTAGCAGTGCTCTCAGCGGAGCTTGCTGTTGCATTTGCTTCGTCGACGGCACCCTGATCCGTCGTGGCACAGCCTGCAGTCAGAACAGTGGCCAGTGCAAGCCCGGCGATCGTCAGTTTACGCATTGTAAATCCCCTTATTGGTCGAGTTATTTCCTGTGATCCGAAAGTCAGTATAGACGACTTCCTGTCAACCTGCCCGATAGGTGCAATAGGCAACGACTACCGGAGTCGTTAAACAGTGTAAAACACTGTAAGGCAAAATGTTAACTCAGGATAGGTAAATATTCTTAGCTTATGACAACAACTTAATGCTGTTGCCAGACTTTCTTCAGGGATGAATGCTGATCGGGGTGCCGTTGGACACGAGTTGCCAGATTTCGTCTATCTCTTCGTTGGTAACGGCGATGCAGCCGTCGGTCCAGTCCAGGCCGCGGTAGGCAAACGCCATGTCTTCCTCGCCGTTCGGCAAGCCGTGAATCATGATGCTGCCACCGGGATCCAGCCCCCAGGCAGAAGCCAGCTCCCGGTCCCGCTCGCTGGGGTAGGAAATGTGGATGGATCTGTAGAAATCGCTTTCGGCGTTGCGCCAGTCCAGGGTGTAGTCGCCCTCCGGGGTCCGTTCGTCACCCTCATACAGCTTATGGCCTTCCGGGTTGTCGCCCAGGGAAATGCGATAACTGCGCACCACCTGATCCCCGCTCATGAGGTAAAGGCGCCGTTCACCCTTGCGAACCACGACCTTGCTGACATCCTGAATATCGACGGGGGTGTATGCGGTTTCTGCAGGCATCCGGGGGTCGGCTTTGGCCAGCAACTCCGTGGCCATAGCCTGAGGTGTCATTGCCAGCCAGAACAGGACCAAGGCGTAGAAAGCAGCGCGAGTAATCAGCATATCGTTAACTTACCAATGATTAATCTTTGTACAGGCGTTTTATACCATAGCCTGTCAGCGATCTGTTAAGGGGTTTTGTTAACTTTTTTAGCTATCCGGGTCGTCCCTCAGCTGTTTTGTGAACTGTCCATTTTAAGACCCACCTTGGTCACCTGGTCGGCACTGGTAGCCCTGGCAACCAGTGTAACCGGCCCAAGGGTTACGATATCCCCAACAACCGGGTGCCCCTTGGTCCGTCTGGTGAAGCACTCGGCCAGGGACAGTTCCGGGGGCAGTTCGTCGAACTCGATGCCGTAGACCTGCTCCACGTCCCCCAGCAGGGCATCGCCATTGAGAACGAAATCACCAAAGAATGCCCGCTCGGCAAGGTATTTGGGGGCATGGCGGCCGCTGAGTGCCTTACCGAGCTCCGGCAACACGCCGGGCGTGGCAAACATCGCCACCATATCGCCACTGGCCACTTCCAGATCCCCTTTTGGTTGCAGGCAGACCCGATTGCGGAAAACACCGGCCACCGCCGTGTTTTCCGGAAATCGCAGCTGGCTCAGACGGCGCGGTGTCTCCCAGCTCTTGCCGCGCAGGGGAAACAGCATCAGTTCGTGATCACCCGCCGCAGGGGCATCCAGGGGCAGCCGGCGATAGGGGTCCTCTCCGGCAGGAACCTCCAGGCGCAGTTTACGGGCCAGGGGCGCCATGGTGGTTCCCTGAACCAGCAGGGAAACAAGGACAATGAAGAAGGCCGCATGGAACACCAGCTGCGCCTCCGGCAGGTCCGCGATGATCGGGAACAGGGCCAGGACGATCGGAACCGCCCCGCGCAGGCCAACCCAGCTGATAAAAATCAGCTCCCGCCGGTTAAAGGCAAACGGCCAGAGCGTGAGCATAACCGTGAGTGGGCGAATGACAAAGATCAGGGCGAGTGCCAGCACCAGGCCACCACCGGCCAGCGGAATCAGATCGGACGGATTGACCAGCAAGCCGAGCATCAGGAACAGGCAAAGCTGTGCCAGCCAGGCGAGGCCATCGTGGACCTGCAGGATCATCGGCATCATCCGTACATGGCGGTTGCCGATCACCACACCTGTCAGGTAAATCGCCAGGAAGCCACTGCCTCCCAGGGCGTTGGTGGCGGAAAATACCGAAATGCCGGCAGCGGCCACCAGCAGCGGATATAAAGAGGGTGTCAGGCGAATGCGGTTGGCCAGCTCCACTACGGCAAAGCCGCCAAGAATGCCCGCTATACCTCCAATTCCGAACTGTTTGACCAGCATGGTCAGCGCTGCCCAGCCGGCCTGGTCGCCGGTATTGCCAATCAGGGTAACCAGCATCAGGGTCAGAAAAATGGCCATTGGATCGTTGCTGCCGGATTCAATTTCCAGGGTGGCGCTGACCCGCTCATTCAGGTGCAGGCCGCGGCCCTGAAGCAGGGAGAAAACGGCGGCGGCATCGGTGGAGGAAATGATGGCACCGATCAGCAACGCAGTCAGCCAGTGCAGGTCAAATACCCACCAGGCGACAACGGCAGCGCCCGCGGCTGTCATGGCCACCCCCAGCGTTGCCAGCACCAGGGCGGGTTTCAGACCTACCCGAAAGGTTTCTGAACGGGTACGCATGCCGCCATCCAGCAGGATGACGCCCAAGGCCAGGTTGGCAATCACGAACGCCAGTTCAAAATCATTGAACTCGATTCCGCCCGGGCCGTCCTCGCCCATCATCATGCCCACGATCAGGAATATCAGCAGCACAGGCATACCCACCCGGCTGGAAAGCGGGCTGAGCACAATGCTGATGACCAGCATCAGGGCACCGAGCAGGGTCAGGGTGGGGTCCATTTATTCTCCAGACAGAATCCTTGCCCATAACCGGGCTGACCGCTTATATTGCTCACGCGGCCATTGTTTTGCGGGTGTAGTTCAATGGTAGAACGGCAGCTTCCCAAGCTGCATACGAGGGTTCGATTCCCTTCACCCGCTCCATTGCCTCTCCGGCCGGTTTCCTTTCTAGTGTAGTTTGAGACGCGGGTGCATGGCACGGCTGATTTTGTCCATCAGCCAGATGATGCCGGTGCGGAGCATGCCGTGCAGCGCCACCTGGTGCATCCGGTAAAGCGACAAATAAAACAGGCGCGCAACCTTGCCTTCAATATACATGCTGCGGCCTGACAGATTGCCCATGAGGTTGCCAACGGTGGTATAGCGGCTGAAGTTGATCAGTGAACCATGATCGTTGTAAACGAATGGCACAGCTTCGCCGTTCTCAAGCCGGTTGCACAGGGTCTTGAACAGGGTGTCGGCTTGCTGGTGGGCAGCCTGGGCCCGGGGCGGTACCGGCCGGTCTGAATCCGGTTGCGGGCAGGCGGCGCAGTCACCGAGGGCGAAGACATCGGTGTCCTGGGTAGTCTGCAGGGTCTGCTCCACCACCAACTGGTTGCTGCGGTTCACCTCCAGGCCGTCCAGCTCGGCCAGGAACGCCGGGGCCTTGATTCCGGCTGCCCAGATGGTCATCTCGGCGGGCAGCTCGGTGCCGTCCTTCATGATAATGCTGGCCTCCCGGACCTCGCTGACCGGCTGGCCGGTGAGTACCTGTACATTCTGGTGCTCCAGCTCTCGCGTGGCCGCGGCCGAGAGCCGGGCTGGCAGTGCCGGCAGGATGCGGTCAGCGGCTTCGATCACACTGATCGAGACGTCGGATGCCTGCAGGTGATTCATTCCGTACACCGGCAGCTCCCGGGACGCCAGGCGAAGTTCTGCCGCCAGTTCCACTCCGGTGGCGCCGGCGCCGATAATACTGATGTTCAGGGTGTGCTCTGCACCTTGCAGTGCCTTGTGATTCTTGCGCAGGAAGGCATTGAGCATGAGCTTGTGGAAGCGCCTGGCCTGTTTCAGGCTGTCGAGGAACAGACAGTTGTCCTGGGCGCCGGGCGTACCGAAATCATTGGCGGTGCTGCCCACGGCGATGACCAGGGTGTCGTAGCTGATGTGGCGCTCGGGCACCACTTCTGCGCCTTCTTCGTCGTGAAACGGAGCAATGACCAGTTTTTTGGCGGTGCGGTCCAGCCCGCTCATGCGCCCGAGCTGGAATTCGTAGTAATGCTTCCTGGCATGGGCGCGGTAGTTGATCTCGTTGGCGTTGGCGTCCAGGGAACCGGAGGCGACTTCGTGAAGGAGGGGTTTCCAGACATGGGTGAGCCCGGCATCCACCAGGGTAATTCTGGCCCTGCGCTTCTTTCCCAGTTTGTCGCCCAGGCTGGTTACCAGCTCAAGACCACCAGCGCCGCCGCCAACCACAACAATATGATGAAGTTTGTCCATAGCAATCAGACCTGTAAGTGAAGAAAGCCAAGCGCTCTGCAGGCAAAACGCTTGGCTGTCCTCACTGGGGAACCGATGAAAGATAGGGTGCTAATGCTACCGCAGTGTCGCTACCTTCAGCCCCGCCCCGCCCCCGGGGCCGGTAAACCTAGTGGTGGGTGCGGTAACAGTCCAGAATAGCTGCCATGTCGTCGCCGAGCTCCTTTATGGTCTGGGCCTCAAGCTTGCGCTCACCCATGGATCGGAGCCCCATAATCTGGGCCTGAAGCAGCCGGGCAAGGCGCCGGCAATCCACCGATTGCACCAGCTCGCCCCTTGCCCTGGCCTGTTCCAGCAGTTCCGTAATGGACTGCTCGATGGCAGCAAGAATGCTGTTGGCCTGGGCGGCCAGGGCCAGGTGAGTGTTGCTGGATTCCAGCAGTGTTTTCACGATCATGCACGCCCGGGAGGGTGGTGTATCTTCACCGCCACAACTGCAGGCGATGCCGCGCAGGTAGTCCTGTAGCCCGTCAACGATGGACTCGTACCCTTTAAGGTGGGCCGCCAGTTCAAGCCCCCCCTGTTCGGCGTAGGCCGCCAGGGCTTCTGAAAACAGGCCATCCTTACTGCCGAACGTAGCGTAAATACTGCCCGGGCGCATATCAAGGGCCTGCTCAATCTGTTTCATGGAGCTGCCGTGGTAGCCTTTCTCCCAGAACAGTCCCACCGCTTTTTCCAGAGCGATTTTTCTGTCGTAGCGTGCATGTCTGGCCATAACAACGAATCACCAATACCGTGTTTTGAATGACTGCTCAATTATAGCTTGAGTAATCAATCAATAACAGTCAGCTGGCGTCGGTTGCCAGAATGTTTTCCTGCCTTGCCCGTTTCCTGTTTTCGAGCCGCTTGTCGACGCAGGCTTCCTCATCCCGCAGGATAACGACGCACTCCAGGCACTGAATGCACTCATCGTAGTCTACCCGGCCGTCCTTGCGGATGGCGTTGATGCCGCAGGCGTTTTTGCAGTGCTGACAGGGATTGCCGCAGAGCTCGACCCGGTCCAGCCAGCTGAACAGCCGGAGACGGCCCAGCACCGCAAGGCCTGCCCCGAGCGGGCACAGGTAGCGGCAGTAGAACTTGTGAATGAACATGCCGGTCACCAGCAGGCCAACGGCGTAAACCACGAATGGCCAATAGCGAACGAAGAGCAGCGTAATGCTGGTTTTGAAGGGCTCCACTTCCGCCAGTTGCCCGGCCAGGGTGAGAGAATAGAACGCAGTACCTACCAGTCCCAGCAGAATCGGGTATTTGATCAGGATCAGGCGCCTGTGCCAGTGCTCGGGTATTCTGGCCTGACGGAATTTCAGTTTTTCCCCGAGCCAGGCGGCCATTTCCTGAAGGGCCCCGAACGGGCACAGCCAGCCGCAGAACAGGCCCCGGCCCCAGATAAACAGGGTGATAAAGGTATAGACCCAGAGAATGAAAATCACCGGGTCGAGCAGGAAAACATTCAGGGAAAAACCGTCCCAGATGGCCAGGAACAGGGTATAGACGTTGACGACCGAAAGCTGGCCCTGTGCATAAAAGCCGATAAAGAACAGAGTAAAAAACAGGAATCCCCAACGGAAACGGTGCACCAGTCTCGGGTGCCGGCTCAGTGTTCTCTGTTTGGCGAAGAACATTGTCAGTAATGCCAGGCTCAGAACCAGCAGCGAGATCTGCCACCAGCGTTCTTTCCAGAGGCCGACCCACACCGGTTCCCGCATATCCCGGGGGTTGGGGGCAACCTCAACGGTTTCAAACAGCGAATCATTGAATTTGACAGGTATTGTCAGTGAGGTGCTATCTACCATCAGATGGTTTCGGGCCAGCGCCACGTTGAGTTTGAGGCTGGCCTGGGCGCCGGGGTTGAAGCCGGCGTTACCGCCGACGCGGAACAGGTGGCGGGCCTCAAACGAGGGGATGCCGGCAGCATGGAAGTCCAGATCCTGATCAAGCAGGTTCAGATCCCGCATTTCAACGGCCAGGTTGTTCTGGATAAGGCCGATCCGGTCCGGTGAGCTGCCTGGGACAAACTCTTCGGACACATGGGGAAACACACCACGGGACATAACAGCGAGCACCTGGGCGTTGTCATCGAGCCTTTGCATTAGTCGCTGGTAGCCTTCGTTACCCAACAGGTTACGCCCGACCATGGGCGAGTTGATATAACCGAAGAACAGCTCGCTGAAGGGCTCACCCCCGGCGGGCTCGATATCCACCGGATAGTCGCTGAGCGGCCGCCCGAGCGCCGCTTCAATGGCCTCTCCTGAGGCCTGCCAGTGGCCGATAAAGCCACGGTCCACCAGCTGCTGCCAGGACAGGGGCTCGAAGAACTCCGGTTTCGCCCGCGTCGGGGCGCTCTGGGCAAAACCTTCGAGTTTGGTGCGGGCGACTTTCAGCGCCGAGGAAAGCACGGTGTCGTTGATGATCAGTACCGACACGGTGGCCTTGCTGACGCCGTCAAAGTGCACCACACTGCCGTCGCTGGTACGCCCGGACCGGCTGGAATTTGAGGTGCTGACAATAATCTGTTCCCGAAGTGAACGGCCTTCGTACTGGTCTACAAAGGCGAACAGGGGTTCTTCACCCAGCCCGTGCAGGAAGACCGGCTCGTGGTGGTTCAGCACCTTTACGCCGGTAAACCGACCCTTGGTGTCCAGGCCAATCAGCAGACTGATGGGTTTGCCGGCGAAGCCCTGGAGACGGCTGTGGTCCACGGACTCGTAGGCATAACCCAGCAGCTCCTGGAGTTGATACACCGGGTACACGGGAAAGTCCGGCAACTTGTCTTGAATCACGGTTGCCGAGGGGAACAGCTCCCGGATCATTGCCCGCTTGCTGTCCGACAATTCCGCGTCGGCTGCGGGCAAGATAAACAGACAGGTGAAAAGGAGCACAATGCGCCCCGCCATGGAGTACTCCTGTGGTTCTTTTTGTCTGATCTTCCATGCTAGAGTTTTCGGCCCCGGGCTCAATGCGACCTCGGAACCAGCTGACTGCTACTTTGTGAGGAGAAATGCCATGACCGACGCTACCTACGCACCACCGAAAGTCTGGAAATGGGACTCCGAGAGCGGGGGTAGATTTGCCAACATCAATCGCCCCATCGCCGGGCCCACCCATGACAAGGAACTGCCGGTTGGCAAACACCCGTTGCAGCTCTATTCGCTGGCGACACCCAACGGCGTGAAGGTCACCGTGATGCTGGAGGAGCTTCTGGCGCAGGGGTTTGAAGGGGCGGACTATGACGCCTGGCCGATCCGGATTACCGAAGGTGAGCAGTTTGGCAGCGGCTTTGTTGAGGTGAATCCCAACTCCAAGATTCCGGCACTCATGGACCACAGCTCCGATCCTGCGATCCGGGTGTTCGAATCCGGCTCGATCCTGCTGTACCTGGCGGAAAAATTCGACGCCTTCCTGCCCAGGGACATTGTCCGGCGCACAGAAACCCTGAACTGGCTGTTCTGGCAGATGGGCAGCGCCCCCATGCTCGGTGGCGGCTTCGGTCACTTCTATGCCTACGCGCCGGAGAAGTACGAATACCCGATCAACCGTTACGCCATGGAGGTCAAGCGCCAGCTGGATGTCCTGGACCGTCAGCTGGCAAATAGCCGCTATATCGCCGGTGATGAGTACACCATTGCCGATATGGCGATCTGGCCCTGGTACGGCGCCCTGGTGAAGAACAAGGTTTATGAGGCTGCCGAGTTCCTGGAAGCTCACACCTATGCCCATGTTCTCCGGTGGACGGACGAGATCGCCCAGCGGCCGGCGGTCAAGCGCGGGCGCATAGTGAACCGCACCTGGGGCGAGCCGAATACACAGCTGCACGAACGGCACGATGCCAGTGATTTCGAGACCCGGACCCAGGACAAAATCGGGGATGGCGAATGAAGATTGCTATCCCTTGCTTTCCTTTGCCTTCTGAATGGCTTCCAGTTTCTCGTGCAACAGGGCTTCCAGCTTGATCAGCTGCGCCCGGTTCTTTTCATTTGGCCGGTTGGTGTACAGGTCAACGTAGGTTTTGGTGACCTCGCTCAGCACCGGGTGGAGCTTCTTGTAGTCTTCCTCGCTCATGGCAGCACTCCCTACAGGTTTCTGTGAGTTCCTTACAACAAACTATGGTGCATCCTCACCAATCCTCAAGGATTGAGATCAAATCCCGGGTAGTTTCCTGCTCACTCGAGGCGACTGACCTTGGCCATAAGGCGGCGCCAGTCGATCGGTAGCCGGGTTTCCAGCTCCGCCAGAATCGGGTCTTTTGAGTGGACTGACTGGAAATGCTGTTTACTGGCGTAAATGACTGTGTTGTTGCTCTTGCTTTTGAACATCAGCAACACGGTGAAGTGTTTCTTCAGTTGCCTGAAATACAGCCCCTCGACATCCGGCGTGCGATGGTAATTCAGCACCAGCCAGCCATTGCTGCCTAGCACCCTGGCGCAGTCATCCACGAAGTGTCTCTGGGCCTGGGCGGGGCTCATACGGTCGGCGTTATAAAGATCAGCCAGGATCATGCCGGTGCTGGCGTCTGGCAGTTTTTCCAGCGCATTGCGGGCATCGGCGATGGTGACTTCAAGGCGATTGCTGACGGGCAGGTCAAAGAATTCCCGGGCGGTATCGAGAACCGCCTGCCGGAGTTCCACGGCGTGAATCCGGCATTCCGGGTAAAGATGATGGAAAGCGCTGGCCATAACGCCCCCGCCGAGGCCGAGGATGGTGACATGGCTGGGAGGGGCAAAAGCCGCTGGTAACAGCATGGCCCGATTGTATTCGTGCACCGGGAGATGCGGATAGCGCCGGTCGATCTTGCTCTGCTCGAACACCGAATTGAAGGTGAGTACCCGGTGCTTGCGGTAGTCGATCACCAGAATACTTCCAAGGGCATCCCGGGTGTGATGAATAATCTCGCCCTTGTTGAACATTGCGGGTTACTGGTTCGAGTCGCTGATCAGGCTCCGGACGCTGTCCGTTTTCGCCAGTGTGAGCGCGGTCTCACCCTCGTTATTCCGGGCCCCGGGATCAGCCCCTTTCTCCAGTAGCAGGCGGACCGTCTCGGAATGACCGTTCCGGCTGGCGAGCATCAGCAGGCTTTCGCCCTCGCTGGTGCGCATGTTAACCGGTACGCCGGCATCCAGCATCACGCTGAGCGGGCCGGCACCGCCATTGCGCGCGAGATCGAAAATACCCTGGGCAAAGGCAACGGCGTCCTCATCCTTCTGGTTGGCGGGCTTTTGCGGCTGGCCGGGTTTCTGGTGGCTCATCAGGGCTCCATGGTCAGGTCAGTTGATTTTGTGTTACAACCTATTATCACAGAACGGGCTCATTCCAGACACCGTCAGAGAGCCAAAGGCCAACGATTAACAGGAGGCAAAGCCGTGAAACTGAAGGTTCAAGGCATTGAAGAAGGCCAGCCGATTCCGGAGAAATTCGCGTTCGGGGTCTACAGCGAAGAGGATCACATGAGCTTCGGGCCCAATCGGAACCCCGAGATGGTCTGGGAAGATACGCCGGAAGGCGCAAAAAGCTTTGTGGTAATGGTGTTTGATCCGGATGTGCCCAGCGTGGCGGATGATGTTAACCAGGAAGGTAAAACCGTCTCCAAAGACATTCCGCGGGTCGACTTTTTCCACTGGCTGCTGGTGGATATCCCGGCCAGTATTACCCGGATTCCGGAGGGCGAGGACAGTGATGGCGTGATCCCCAAGGGCAAGGATCCCGGTCCGGGGCCCATCGGTGTCCGTGGTGTCAACACTTACACCCAGTTCCTGGCCGGCAACCCGGACATGGCAGGCACCTATGCCGGTTATGACGGTCCCTGTCCGCCGTGGAACGATGAAATCATTCACCACTACCATTTTGAAGTGCACGCACTGGATGTGGACAGTCTGGGCCTTGAGGGCGAGTTTGATGGTAACGACGTGCGCGAGGCGATGGCCGGCCACGTACTGGCCAGTACCCGGGTAACCGGTACCTACACATTGAATCCCGACCTCCGTTAACTCCCCGATTTAGCTGTTCCCTGTCAAGGTTATTGCCGGAACCCTTCTGCTTTGGTTCCGGCACCCTCCGATTCCTGATTATCTGAATCCCCGGCGATCAGCGCCTCGAAGGTGGTAATTTCGCCGGGGTTGTCCGGAGCGTAACCGGGCAGCTCCTGCAGACGCCCAATGAACGGTTCGGACCGCATCAGGCCAATAAGGCGAGAGAGGTTTGTCTGATTCAGCCGGTCCTCCCGGCACAGCAGGAGGTAGTGTTCCCGGGCCAGCTCGACAAAGGTCAGGCCGAATTGCCGGGCGGCGGCTTCAACGCCAAAACCGACGTCCGCCATGCCGGCGGCCACAAAGGCGGCAACGGCGGTGTGGGTGAATTCCTGCTGGGGTGACCGGTTAATGGCGTCTTCGGCCAGGCCCTGCTGCTTGAGCAGCAGGTTAAACAGAATTCGGGTGCCGGAATGGCGGTCCCGGCCGATGAAGCGCAACTGAGAATCGGCAAGATCGTGCAGGCTTTGGATCCGGTTTTGTTGGTTCTTCCGGAACATCAGCCCCTCCCGGCGGGTGACGAAGCGGATCAGCTTCAGGTTGTTGCCGGATAAATGATGGCGATAGTGGGCGAGAATTTCCCGGGCCCGTTCCGGGCAAGTGGGGAAATGGAAACTGGCCAGGTCGCATTCACCGTTGTTGAGTGCCGACAGGGCCTCTTCCGGATTGCGGTACTGGAGGTTGATCTCCAGCTGGTCCGGGAACTCCGGTAACAGGGCCACGGCGTATCCGTGGCTGGCATGCAGGCGCAGGACCGGGTGGCTGCCGGCCAGAAGCTGCTGGACCTGGTCATTGAGTTCCGAGGCCATGCTGTCGATCTGAGGCCCCAACCGGGCCTTGACCCGGTGATCGGCCCAGAGCAGCTTTTCGCCGAGGTCCGACAGGCTGGTGCCCTGGCCCTTGCGCATGATGACCAGGGGCAGGCCGAAGACATGGGTGGCACGGTTAAGCAGGTTCCAGGCGTGCCGATAGGAGATGCCGGCCGCCTCGGCGGCGACGGTGAGTTTGCCGGTGTCGCGGATACTTTCGAGCAGGCGGAACAGAACCGGCTCGAACAGTTCACCGTCCTCGGTCCGGAAGACCCAGGCGGGAGATATGTTGAGCTTCTTGGTATGCATTTCAGTTCATATTCCGTGGTCACGAATTGGGTGCTAGCGTAGTGCTAGAACTGTACCAGAACAAAAACAGACAGGAACAGTCATGCATATGTCAGAGCAGATAAATCAACAACCGGGTGGCTCCACCAGGCCCAGCGCCGGCGACTGGACACCTGACATGATCCGGGACGAAGTGGACGCACTGAAGCACAAACCCGGCGCCCTGCTTCCCATTCTTCACGCTGTCCAGAACCGGATCGGCTACATTCCCGAAGGCGCGGTAGCCATCATTGCCGGGATGCTGCAACAGACCCGGGCCGAAGTGCACGGGGTAATCAGCTTCTACCATCATTTCCGCACTCACCCGGTGGGCAGCAAGGTCATCCATGTTTGCCGGGCAGAAGCCTGCCAGGCCATGGGTGGCCGCGCTCTGGAAGACCATATCAAGTCGCGGCTGGGTGTGGATTACCACGGCACCACCGCCGATAACGAATTTACCCTGGAGCCGGTGTATTGCCTGGGCAACTGCGCCTGTGCACCGTCCATTCGCGTGAACGACGATATCCATGGCCGGATTACCCCGCAGAAGTTTGACCGCCTGGCGGACAAGCTCACCACCTCCGCGCTGGACATCCGGTAATCACAGGAGCCTTGATCATGGCGACAAAAATCTTCGTGCCCTGCGATACCACCGCCCTGTCCATGGGCGCGGACGAGGTGGCAAGACTGATCGAGTATCACGCCGGCGCCCGGGGCGTGGACATTGAACTGGTGCGAAACGGTTCCCGCGGATTGTGCTGGCTCGAGCCGCTGGTGGAAATCGGGACCGCCACGGGCAGGATCGGTTACGGCCCTATTGAACCGGACGACGTTCAGGCTCTGGTGGATGCCGGCCTGTTCGATGGCAAATCCGATCACCCGCTGTTTCTCGGCCCGGTGGCGGATATGCCCTACCTCAAACGCCAGCAGCGCCTGACCTTTTCACGGATTGGTATTACCGATCCACTGTCTATTGATGATTATCGGGCCCATGGTGGTTTTGGGGGGCTGGGCAGGGCCGTGGCCATGACGCCCCAGGCGATTGTGGATGAAGTAAAAACTTCGGGCCTGCGTGGCCGGGGTGGTGCGGCGTTCCCCACCGGCATCAAGTGGCAGACAGTTCATGATGAGCCCTGGCAGCAGCAAAAATACATCGTCTGCAATGCCGATGAGGGCGATTCCGGAACCTTCGCCGACCGGCTGGTGATGGAGTGCGACCCGTTCATGCTGATCGAAGGCATGACCATTGCCGGGCTGGCCGTCGGTGCGACCCGGGGCTATATCTACCTGCGCTCGGAATACCCGGTGGCGCATCGCATGCTGGACGAAGCTATCCGCCGCGCCGAGGCGGCCGGCTATCTGGGCGAGGATGTCCGGGGCAGTGGTCGTACTTTCCACCTGGAAGTGCGACTGGCGGCGGGCGCCTACATTTGTGGGGAGGAGACGTCGCTGCTGGAAAGCCTGGAAGGCAAGCGGGGACTGGTGCGCGCCAAGCCGCCCCTGCCCGCCATCAAGGGGCTGTTTGGCCAGCCCACGGTGGTGAACAACGTGCTGTCGTTCGCGGCGGTGCCGTTCATTCTCGATCAGGGCGGCCAGGCCTACGCCGACTACGGCATGGGCAAATCCCGGGGCACGCTGCCGATCCAGCTGGCGGGCAATATCCGCCAGGGCGGCCTGATCGAACTGGCCTTCGGCGTCAGCCTGAAGCAAATCCTGGAAGACTTTGGCGGTGGCACCTTCACCGGTCGGCCCATGAAAGCCGTCCAGGTGGGCGGACCCCTGATGGCGTATATGCCCGAGAGCCAGTGGGACACACCGATGGATTACGAAGCCTTCGCCAAGCTCGGTGCGGGTATTGGCCACGGTGGTGTGGTGGTGTTTGACGACACCGTGGATATGGGGGCGCAGGCCCGTTTTGCCATGGAGTTTTGCACCGTGGAGTCCTGCGGCAAATGCACGCCCTGCCGGATCGGTTCGGTACGGGGAGTGGAAGTGATCGATCGCATCCGCGCCGGCGAGAACCGGGAGGCTAACCTGGCGCTGCTGGAAGATCTGTGCGAGACCATGGTTGATGGTTCCCTCTGCGCCATGGGCGGTATGACACCCTTCCCGGTGCAGAGTGTGATGAAACATTTCCCGGACGACCTGACGGCCTGACCGACGCGAGTGGAGGCAATAACAATGTTGCACTATTACGACCCGAACAAGAGCGACCCCGGTACCCGCGGCCTGAATCCGGACATGGATTACGGCACGCCGCCGAGCACCTCCGCAACCCTGGTCAGCCTGTCCATTGATGGCACCGACATCAGCGTACCGGAAGGCACGTCCGTATTGCGGGCCGCCGCCCTGGCCGGGATTAACATTCCAAAGCTGTGTGCCTCCGACAACCTGGAAGCCTTCGGCTCCTGTCGCCTGTGCGCGGTGGCAATCGAGGGTCGTCGCGGCTATCCGGCGTCCTGCACCACGCCGGTTACCGAAGGCATGGCGGTCACTACCCAGAACGGCAAACTGGCGAAGCTTCGCCGCAACGTCATGGAGCTGTATATCTCCGATCACCCACTGGACTGCCTTACCTGCCCGGCCAATGGCAACTGCGAACTTCAGGATGTCGCCGGTGCCGTGGGCCTGCGGGAAGTGCGCTATGGTTTCGAGGGTGAAAACCATCTGGATGCGGAAGTGGACGACTCCAACCCCTACTTCAGCTTCGACCCCGGCAAGTGCATCGTCTGCTCCCGTTGCGTACGCGCCTGCGAGGAAGTGCAGGGCACCTTTGCCCTGACCATCGACGGCCGTGGCTTCGACTCCAGGGTGTCCGCCGGCCAGAATGACCCGTTCATGGATTCCGAATGCGTATCCTGCGGCGCCTGCGTCCAGGCCTGCCCCACCGCTACGCTGATGGAAAAGAGCGTGATCGACGCCGGCCAGCCCGGGCACAGCGTGGTCACCACCTGTGCCTATTGCGGTGTCGGTTGTTCGTTCAAGGCCGAAATGAAAGGCGGCCAGCTGGTGCGCATGGTTCCCTACAAGGGCGGCGAGGCTAACCATGGCCATTCCTGCGTGAAAGGGCGCTTTGCCTTTGGCTACGCCACCCACAAGGACCGTATCAGGGAGCCGATGATCCGGGACTCCATCAACGATCCCTGGCAAGTGGTGTCCTGGGGCGACGCCATCGGGTTTGCGGCGAAAAAACTCAAGGCCACCCAGGCCAGATACGGCCGGGAAAGTATCGGTGGCATCACCTCCTCCCGCTGCACCAACGAGGAAACCTACCTGGTGCAGAAGCTGGTCCGGGCTGCCTTCGGCAACAACAACACCGACACCTGTGCCCGGGTCTGTCACTCACCGACCGGGTTTGGCCTGAAAACCACTATGGGTGAATCCGCCGGCACCCAGACGTTTGATTCGGTCATGAAAGCCGACACCATCGTGGTGATCGGAGCCAACCCCACCGACGCCCACCCGGTGTTCGCCTCCCAGATGCGCCGGCGTTTGCGCCAGGGCGCCAAGCTGATCGTCATTGATCCGCGCCGCATCGACCTGCTGAAAACGCCCCACGGCAGTACAGGCATTCACCTGCCCCTGCGCCCGGGTACTAACGTGGCCATGGTCAATGCCCTGGCCCATGTGATTGTCACCGAGGGCCTGGAAAACACGGCGTTTATCGAGAGCCGTTGTGAGCCGAAGCAGTACCACGACTGGCGGGAATTCATAGCGGAGGAACGCCATTCGCCGGAAGCCGTGGAGGCGGTCACCGGCGTACCGGCCGAGCGGGTACGCCAGGCCGCCCGTGCCTATGGCGAGGCCGGAAACAGTGCCATCTATTACGGGTTGGGCGTCACCGAGCACAGCCAGGGCTCGACCATGGTGATGGGCATTGCCAACCTGGCCATGGCCACCGGCAACATTGGCCGTGAAGGTGTTGGCGTGAACCCGCTGCGGGGCCAGAACAACGTTCAGGGTTCCTGCGATATGGGCTCCTTCCCCCACGAATTGCCCGGCTACCAGCATGTGGGCGACCCGGCGGTGCGGGCCCGGTTCCAGGAGGTCTGGGGCGTGGCGATTGACGACGAACCCGGCCTGCGGATTCCCAACATGTTCGATGCGGCCATCGCCGGCAGCTTCAAGGCCTTGTACGTTCAGGGCGAGGACATTGCCCAGTCCGATCCCAACACCCAGCATGTGGAAGCGGCACTCAGCGCCCTGGATTGCCTGATCGTGCAGGACATCTTCCTGAATGAAACCGCCAAGCACGCGCACGTGCTGTTGCCAGGCGCCACTTTTCTGGAGAAAAACGGCACCTTCACCAACGCCGAGCGCCGCATCAACCGGGTGCGCAAGGTAATGGCACCGGTGGCAGGCATGGAAGACTGGGAAGTGACCATGGCTTTGTCCAATGCACTCGGTTACCCCATGGACTACAAGCATCCGTCCGAGATCATGGATGAGATCGCCCGGCTGACGCCCACCTTTGCCGGCGTCAGTTACGACAAACTGGAGAAACTGGGCAGCATCCAGTGGCCGTGCGACGAGGAGCATCCGGAAGGCACCCCGACCATGCACACCCTGGATTTCCCGATCGGCAAGGGCAGGTTTGCGGTTACCGAGTATGTCGCCAGCGAGGAGAAATCCAATCGCAAGTTCCCGCTGCTGCTGACCACCGGCCGCATCCTGAGCCAGTACAACGTCGGCGCCCAGACCCGCCGCACCGCGAACAGCCAGTGGCACGACGAGGATGTGCTGGAAATCCATCCCAGCGACGCCGAACTGCGCGGTATCCGGGAAGGCGACTGGCTGGGTATTTCCAGCCGTGTGGGCCAGACGGTTCTGCGGGCGCGGATCAGCGACCGCATGTTGCCGGGCGTGGTCTGGACCACCTTCCACCATCCCGGCAGTGGCGCCAACGTGATCACCACCGACAGCTCGGACTGGGCCACCAACTGTCCGGAATACAAGGTCACCGCGGTGCAGGTGGAGAAAGTCAGCCAGCCGTCGGCCTGGCAGCGCCACTTTGAGCAGTTTGACCAGCGCCAGCACCAGTTGCTGGCGCCCTCGGCCAGCCAGACGGAGCCATCCGATGCTTCGGCCCTCAAGTAATCCGGGCGCCGCTGCCATGGCAGTCACAGGCCTCGATGCTCCCAAGGATGTTTTGGTGGCCTGTGAGACCCCGGTGGAGGTGCGCGGCGGTATTGAAGGTGCGCCTTGCCGGGATCTGGTCGCTGAAGAGGTGCCCGTGGCGATGGTGTACAATGGCGTTTCTCACGCCGTGATGATGGCCTCACCCTGCGATTTGGAGGACTTTGCCTTTGGCTTCAGTCTGACCGAGGGCATTCTGGACCGCCCGGAGCAGCTGTTCCATCTGTATGCTGTGGTCAGTGAACAGGGTATTTCCCTGGAGATGCACATTGCCGGCGACTGCTTCGCCCGGTTGCGTGAACAGCGCCGGAACATGGCCGGACGAACTGGCTGCGGGCTGTGCGGCACCGAATCCCTGGCCCATGCCATCCGGGCCATCCCCAGGGTACCGGCGCGCCCGGCACCGGTTGACAAAGCGGTGCAACGAGCCCTGCGTAATCTCCCGACTTACCAGCCCTTGCAGGAAAAGACCGGAGCCACGCACGGTGCTGCCTGGTGTGATAACCAGGGCCGGATACAGCAGGCCCGGGAAGATGTCGGCCGGCACAATGCCCTGGACAAGCTGATTGGAGCGCGCATTCGCGACCATGGTGCCAGGGCCTTTGACGACGGTTTTGTACTGATTTCCAGCCGGGCCAGTTACGAGATGGTGCAGAAAAGCGCCACCGTCGGCGTCAGCAGCCTGATTGCCGTTTCGGCGGCCACCGCACTGGCCATCCGGGAGGCCCGCAAGGCCGGCATGACCCTGATAGGCTTTGCCCGCCCGGGCCGGCACGTTATTTACGTCCGTGGTGACGAGTAACCCTCTGAGGAGATGCGAGAATGAGCGACCAACAGCTCCAGAACCTGATCAAAATGATCAACCAGATCAGTATCAACAACCTTCACCACGGCGATGAAGATCAGGCCGCCGAGGTGGTGGCAACCCACATCAAGAAATTCTGGGCCCGAAGCATGAAGCAGCAGATCATCGCCTACGCGGAATCTGACGGGCTCGAGCTGTCCCCGGTGTCCCGGCTGGCGGTTAAACGACTGGCGGAGCCCCAGGAAGCCTGATCCCGGTCACTTAACTGTCGCTTGTCTGTCACCTCCCCGTCACCGCCCTTTGCGAGGGTGGCATCGTCCGGATATGTTTGGGAATCCCTGCCCCTGGGTGGTTCTGTTTCTTTTCTTGAATGTTCTATCAACAACTACTAACATCGTGGTTGTTGAGCATTCGTTCAAAAAAGGAGATTGAGTATGGCTGATTTCAAATTGCACGATATCGAATCCGCTCCGGAAGGCGCCAAGCCCTTCCTGGAAAATTCCCGGAAGAATTCCGGCATGATCCCCGGACTGCATGCAGTGATGGCGGAATCGCCACAGGTACTGGAGGCCTACCAGAAGCTGCACCAGCTGGTTCTGGACAACAGCTTCAACAACGACGAGACAACTGTGGTCTGGCAGACCATCAACGTCGAAAATGCCTGCCACTATTGCGTGCCGGCGCACACGGGTATCGCAAAGATGATGAAAGTCTCAGATGACATTGTTAACGCGCTGCGTGACGAGACTCCGCTTCCCAGTGACAAGCTCGAAGCACTGCGCAACTTTACCCTCGCGGTCATGCGCAAGCAGGGCAACGTCAGCGAGGAAGATCTGGCTGCTTTCTTTGAAGCAGGCTATGGCAACCGCCAGGTACTGGAAGTGATTATGACCTTGTCCCAGAAGGTTATGAGTAACTATATCAACCACATTGCTGAGACGCCGGTGGATGAGCCGTTCAAGAAATTTGCATGGAGCAAGGACCAGTAAACGTTCGTCAGGCCGTGCAGACTAATCCGCACGGCCAAGCCATTTTTCCCTCCCCCGATCCCTCAAGCCGGCTAGAATAGCCCGATGAACCATTCACCGTGGCTTTTCCGTCTCTCGTTTCTGGCGATCGTGGTCTTGCTGATGGCCGCCATCTGGCTGTTGCTCCAACAACTGAGCATGCCCGCCAGCCTTGCTCCCTCGGCACTCTCCGACTGGCTGGCCCAGCAGGGGCTCCTTGGCCCTGTGCTCCTGATGCTGATGATGATACTTGCGGTGGTTGTCGGGCCGATTCCCACATTGCCAATCAGTGCCGCCGCCGGACTGGTTTATGGCATGTTTACCGGCACCGCCATTGCCGTTACGGGAGCCCTGGCTGGCTCGATCATCGCGTTTTATCTGGCGCGGGTACTCGGGCGGGAAGCCATCCAGCGCAAGCTGGATCACAACCCGGTATTTTCGGCCCGCGGGTCCCAGCGCTTTCTCTTCATTGCGGTATTTCTGACGCGGCTTATCCCATTGTTTTCCTTTGCCCTCATCAGCTATGCCGCCGGGGTTACCTCCATCCACCTATGGCGCTATGCGCTGGCGACCGCCGTGGGCATGCTGCCCATGACCTTCGTGTTTGCCGGGCTGGGCCACAGCTTTGAGCTCAATCCAATACTTACGGTGATAGCCGCAGCCACTATCCTGGTGGTCATGAGTACCCTGCCGCTGTACCTCAGACGACGCCCCCACTCCCGGCTGTCCCGTTTCCTGCACCTGGATACTGAGGTCTGAAGTCAGGCTTACCGTTGTAACAGAACGCGACTGTCTTGGTCTGTAACTACGGTTCTGAAGTAATACTGAAGACTGACTTGGGAGTGATTATGCGTGGTTATCGATTGGCGTCCGGTTTTGTTGCACTGGTCCTGATGCCCGGACTGGTATGGGCGGATATCAATTCCGGCCTGTACAAGCCATACCAGCGACTGTTGTCCAGCTATCTCATTGAACGGACATTGCCCGGTGACGGGCTGGTCTCCGCTTTTGATTACCAGGCCGCATTGGCGGATACAGACCTGGTGTCGACGCTGGAGCGCCAGCGCAAGGCTTTGTCGGAATTCAACACCGGAGCCCTTGAGGCTAGGCAAGAGTCCGTCGCATTTTGGATTAATGCCTACAATTTTTTCATGCTTGAACAGATTCTTACCGAGCGGCCTGACGGCTATCTCGTCTCATCCGTCTGGGATTACGGTGGCCGGGTGAACCCGTTTGTTGACAGCGTCTTTGAACGGGAGAGCTTTGTGATTGGTGGTGAGCGCTTCAGCCTGAATGAGATCGAAAAAGGCGTGTTGCTGGGTGAAGGCTATCAATCCCGGGGTTGGAAGGATTCCCGCATTCACTTCGCCGTGAACTGTGCTTCTGTGGGCTGCCCGCCATTGCGGGATCAGATCTATACCGCTGCCAATCTCGAGGGCCTGCTGGAAGAAAATACCCGCCGAGCCTTCAATACCCAACATCACCTTCGGGTGACCGGCGACACCCTGTATGGCACCGAACTGTTCAAGTGGTACAAGGAGGATTTTGTCGAGGCGGAGG
This sequence comes from Marinobacter sp. B-21, assembly GCF_056857895.1. Taxonomy (NCBI): domain Bacteria; kingdom Pseudomonadati; phylum Pseudomonadota; class Gammaproteobacteria; order Pseudomonadales; family Marinobacteraceae; genus Marinobacter; species Marinobacter sp. B-21. The sequence continues at coordinate 41,297 of NZ_JBSXNZ010000089.1, read as the reverse complement.
GCTCGGTTCGGGCCTTTATTCGTCGCTGGGCCAGCGACTCGGTAGCCGAACACGTGGCCAGGACGGCGGAACTGGATTACATCGACTACGACTGGTCCCTCAATCGGCCCGCTAATGTTGGGCTGACCGGATTCGAATGATGTGAACAGCCGAGGCTGGCGTAGTCAGGGAAAAAAGCGGCGGGGATGGCCCCCGCCGCTGATGGTTGATGTGTTTGATTACCGTGCCGAGACCTTTACATGTGCCACCGTGTCAACGGCTTTGGTCGGATAGCTCCTGGCTTCATTGATACGGTCTGCCTGACCGCCCATGGCAAGTGCGATGGTGGCAGCAACTCCAGGTGCGCTGTTGCCGTAACTTCATAGACACTGGCTGCTGTCCGCGTCGTCTGTTACAGAGAAGGCGCCTTTATTAATGGAAATATTCTCCATTTTCATAGACCAAAAAAGAATATTTGGGCGCCTATGCATAACGGATGTAAAGATTCATAATGATCGTTCAAAAATGAACTCCGACTTGGAGGTGGTTCGATGAATCGTTTAACGACAGTGCTTGTCCTGTTGCTGCTTAGCGGGCTGTCCTACGGTGCAGAACCAGGATTGCCTGCCCTGGTCGATGCCCAATGGCTGAATGAGCACCTGGACCAGAAACAGCTGGTGGTGCTGGATGTCCGCTCTGGCATTGATAACGGCGGTGATCGGAGCAGCTTCCAGGAAAGTCATATTGCCGGCTCTGTTTACAGCAGTTACACCAACGATGGCTGGCGGGAAACCCGGGACGGTGTGGCCGGTTTGATGCCCCCGGTCCGCTCTCTGGAGCGTCTGATTGGTAGCCTGGGGATTGCCAACGGTAATACGGTGGTCCTGGTTCCGGCCGGCACCGGCTCGACCGACTTCGGCAGTGCCGCCCGGGTATACTGGACCTTCAAGGTGCTGGGGCACGAGGCCGTGACCATCCTTAATGGCGGCTTTGCCGGCTGGAAAGCCGCAGGATACCAGGTTACCGAGGGTGACGGTGCGCGCCTGCCGGTGACGCAATTCGACGCTGAGCTTCAGGATCACCTGATCGCCAGTCTGGACGAGGTCCAGGCCGCCCGGGAGACCCAGGCTCAGCTGGTGGATGCCCGCCCTGTGGACTATTTTCGGGGCGAAACCAAGTCCCCGGCCGCCAAGGTAGCCGGCACGATTCCCGGATCAAAGAGCCTGCCCCACCACTCTTTTATCAACCAGGAAAACCAGGTGTTCTATCTGAATCGGGACGTCATCACCGAGAAGGTTAACAGCGCTGAGCTGGATCCTCAGGCCCGGACAATCGCCTTTTGCAACACCGGCCACTGGGCAGCCACGGACTGGTTCGTGTTGAGCGAACTGGCGGGTTTCCAGGAGGTTGCGCTTTATGATGGTTCCATGGCGGAGTGGTCCCAGGACAGCAGTCGCCCGATGCAGGTAGCCAGGAAGGGACTTGGTAAACTCCTGGACCTGTTTAACTGAGCCGTTTAGTTGAGTGATCAAATGGCAGATTCTGCAGTTCTCCAGTCCGGGCTTCAGCAGCCCGGGTGGCAGGTGGACCGTTTTATCGTATCCACAGCGCTGGCTGGCTTTGCCCTGCTGGGCGGGCTGATCTGGCTGGAAATCGCTCCGTTCATGGTGGCGCTGTTCGTGGTGGGCACCGTGCTGGGTATGGCCCTGTACCACGGTGCCTTCGGTTTTACCGCCGGTTGGCGCAATCTGGTGGTTAAGAAGCGCGGCGCCGGCATGCGCGCACAGTTACTGCTGTTCGGAGTGACTTCTCTGATCATGGTGCCCATGCTCCACAGCGGGCAGGCCGGTCTGGTGGGGGCAATCGCACCGGTGGGTACTTCCCTGGTGGTGGGCTCTTTCCTGTTCGGGATGGGCATGCAGCTGGGTGGTGGATGCGGCTCCGGCACCCTGTTCAACGTCGGCGCCGGCAATATTCGTATGGTAGTCACGCTGGTGTTCTTTATTGCCGGTACCGTGTTGGGCTCCATTCATCTGCCCTGGTGGCTGGACCGGCCGGGTTTCGATCCGGTGCCGCTGGTCGGCAGCTTCGGTGTCGTCGGTGCTATCCTGGTGCAGTTTGTCGGGCTGGGGCTGATTGCCTGGTGGGTCAACCGCATTGAACGCAAGGCCCACGGCGCCATCGAACGGGACGAACTGCTCTGGAAAAGCCAGGGTCACGGGGTGTTCCGAACCCTGCTCAGCGGTCGCTGGCCGTTTACCTGGGCGATCCTGATCCTGGCGGCCGGTAACGCACTGACCCTGGCCATCGGTGGCGCCCCCTGGAGCATTACCTTCGCGTTCAATGTCTGGGGTGCCAAAGCCCTGGAGGTGGTGGGCGTGAACATGTCCCAGTTCGAGTTCTGGACCTGGGATTACCCCGCCATGGCCCTGAAGGATTCGGTGCTGACCAACATTCCCTCGGTCATGAACTTCGGGTTGCTGCTCGGCGCCATGCTGGCGGCGGGCCTGGCCAATCGCTTTAATGAAGCCAGTCGCAACCGGCCGGAAAGTCGTCAGTTCCTGGCCGCCGTAGTCGGTGGTTTGCTGCTGGGTTATGGCGCCCGGCTGGGTTTTGGCTGCAACATCGGGGCGCTGTTTTCCGGCATTGCCTCGGCCAGCCTGCACGCCTGGATCTGGTTTGCCTGCGCCTTCGCCGGTTCGCTGATCGGCATTCGCCTGCGGCCCTGGTTCCGGCTGCCTAACTGATGCGGGAGGGCGTAATGGAAAGACCGTATAGCCGTACCCGCATTCTGGGTATGCTCGGGATCATTCTGGTACTGATTATGGCCGATCACCTGAACAGCCCGACGTTTGCATTCAATTCCGGTCGGGGCAACGTGGAAACGGCCCTGATGCAGCGGGATCAAACGGCTTGTGCGCCCTGTGGGGCGCCGTGCCCGTCAACACGAGACTGATGAGGTTCTGACACGCTGGCTGATGGTCGCCAGTACTTATCCTGCGCAACACGACAGTTGGCTCACATCTTTGGTGAAAGTCTGGGCACAGAGCTTCAGGCCTTCCACCATGGTCAGGTAGGGAAACAGCTCATCGCCGATTTCCTGCACGGTCAGGCGTGACCGTAGCGCCATCACTGCCGTCTGAATCAGTTCACTGGCCTCCCCGGCTACCGCCTGTACACCCAGCAAGCGCCCTGAATCGCGGTCGGCGACCATCTTGATAAAGCCATGAGTGTCGAAATTCACCAACGCACGCGGCACGTTCTCCAGATCGAGCACGCGGGTGTCCACGTTGAAGCCGTGTTGGAGTGCCTCGGCTTCCGTCAGGCCAACGGTGGCGACCTGAGGGTCGGTGAACATCACTCCCGGCATGGCGCTGAGGTCCAGGGTTGCCTCGCCTCCCGTCATGTTGATGGCGGCGCGGGTGCCCCCGGCGGCGGCGACATAGACAAACTCTGGCTGATCGGTGCAGTCACCGGCGGCATAAATGCCCGGTAACGTGGTTTGCAGGTGCTCATCCACCAGAATCCCACCCCTCGCGGTTTCAACGCCGATGCCGTCGAGACCAAGAGCCTCGGTGTTGGGTGTTCGTCCGGTGGCCACCAGCAGTTGATCGGCCCGCAATGTCCCGGCTTCGGTGTTTAGCACGAACTCGTTGTCAGTGTAGTCCACATGGCTGGCCTGGCTCTGATTGAGCACGTCAATACCTTCTCGTTGAAACGCCGCTTCAATGGCTTTACCTATTGCCGGGTCTTCGCTGGAGACCAAATGACTACGGGCCAGTACCGTGACTCTGCTGCCCAATCTCGAGAACGCCTGGGCCAGTTCCAGGGCGACAAACCCGGCACCGATCACGATCAGCCGTTCGGGGACGCTGTCCAGTGCCAGCGCACTGGTGGAAGTCAGGTAAGGCGTATCGGCCAGCCCCGGCAGCGGCGGTTCCGCCGGCCGGGCGCCCGTGCCGATAAAGGCGCGATCAAAAGGGACAGTCTGCTCCCCGCCCTCGTTCAGCTTAACCACCAGGTTACTGGCATCGACAAACCGGGCCTCACCGCGCAGGACCGTGATGGCCGGGTGGTCGCGCAGTATGCTTGCGTACTTGGTGTCACGCAGTTCCTCGACACGTGCCTGCTGTTGCCGGAGCAGTTTCGCCCGGTCCACCACCGGTGGCTGGGCACTCACCCCCAGATCAAAGGGACTCTCCCTGCGCAGCTGCGCGATGTGCGCGGCGCGAATCATGATCTTCGAGGGCACACAGCCGATATTGACGCAGGTGCCACCGATGGTGCCGCGCTCGATCAGGGTGATGCGGGCACCGCGCTCGGCCGCTTTCAGAGCGGCCGCCATGGCCGCCCCGCCGCTGCCGATCACGGCAATAGGCAGGTCGTTACTCATTCGGGGAATTCCTTATCCATTTTCGAGGGCTTCAGGGTGGAGGGGTACCCGGCGTTGGCCGTGGCTTCGGTCAACGCGTCCACGGACGTTAGCGTGTCGTCGAAGGTAACCACGGCCGTACGATCCGGGTAGCGCACGTCAACTTGCGAAACACCGTCCACCTTATTCAATGCTAGCTTGACAGTGATCGGACACGCGGAACAGGTCATACCAGATACCGAGAGCGTGACAGTCTGCATGGCGGCTGAAGCAGGCATGCTGAGCACGGCGATGAGCAACGTCAGAACAAGGCGCATTCTCATGGGACAATCTCCTTTTCAGTAGAACAGAGGCAGGACATAAGGGAACACCAGAGCAACCAGTACCAGTGCCGCCACCCCCCAGAAGATCACCTTATAGGCGGTTCGCACCCGGGGTACGGCGCAGATGTCTCCCGGCTGGCACTGTTCCGCTGGCCGATAGATTCGGCGCCAGGCAAAGAACATGGCTACCAGTGCCGCGCCAATGAAAAGCGGGCGGTAGGGCTCCAGGGCGGTCAGGTTACCGATCCAGGCGCCGGAAACGCCCAGAGTGATCAATACAAGAGGCCCAAGGCAGCAGGCCGACGCGAGCAAAGCGGCAACGCCTCCGGCAATCAGTGGGCCACGCCCCGATTTCGCATCCGACATAACGCTTGCACCTTTCATGACTTTATTCGCTGGGATAAGGTTACATCCGTAGTCAGCTACGGAGTCAACACGCATGTTTGATAAAACGGGTTCAATAACCATCGGTGGCCTGGCCAGGGCGGCGGGCGTGCACGTCGAGACCATTCGCTATTATCAGCGGCGCGGCCTGTTACCGGAGCCCCAACGCCCTCCCGGCGGGATTCGGCGTTATGGTCCCGCCGACATCGACAGGTTGACGTTCGTGAAAACGGCGCAGCAGTTGGGCTTCAGTCTGGACCAGATCAGCGATCTGCTTCGGCTTGAAGATGGCGCCCACTGCCAGGAAGCCAGTGCGCTCGCCGAAAACAAGTTGCGGGACGTGCGAGCGAAGATCGACAGGCTGGAGAAAATTGAAGAGGTGCTGGGCGAAATGGTTGACCGATGCCACGCCCAAAAAGGCAATATTACCTGCCCGCTCATTGCGGCATTGCATGGAGGGGTTGGGTAAAAAGCTAGCACATAGCCTTTCCAGAACGGGATCTAATCTCCAAGTAAAGCGGGTATGAGACCCGGAAGTACCGCCGCCCGGTGCCGAAAGTACGGATCGGTACCGGCGCGGCGATTACGCATTTAAGTTTCCGGTGGTGGTGTCGGTGCTCCCTTGGGCAGGCCGCGCCCCCGCCATAGCATGAAGATTGCCGGGTACACCACCAGCACTATCAGGAGGGCAGAAATCACGCCGCCGACCATCGGCGCGGCGATGCGCTGCATCACATCCGCGCCTGTGCCGCTTGACAGCAAAATCGGTATCAGCCCCATAAACAGGGCCACCCCAGTCATCAGCATTGGACGGATGCGCTGGCCTGCACCGCTCTGAATCACTTCCGCCATGTCCCCGCCGGTATTGAGTCGGCGCTCCACTTCGCGATCACGCCAGGCGATATCCAGGTACACCATCATCAGCAGACCCAGCTCCACGGCGAGGCCCGCCACGGCGATCATACCCACCCAGACGGCGACGCTGAGCTTGAAACCCAGCCACCACAATAGCCAGACAGCGCCGCTCAACGAGAAAGGCACGCTCAGCATCACCACCAGGGTCTCGGTGAGGGAGCCCCGGTGCATGAACAGCATGAAGAAGATCAAAAACAGCGTGGCTGGCACCAGTAACTGCAGCTTGGCTTTGGCCCGCTCGAAATACTGGAACTGTCCGGCCCAGGCCAGTCGGTAGCCGTCCGGCACCGTGACCTCGTCGGCGACGACCTGCTTCGCCCGTTCGACATAATCGGCAATGCCGATATCGCTTGTGACGTCGACAAAGACAAAGCCCACGAGCAGGCCATCCTCGCTGCGTATCGCCGGCGGACCGGTGCGGAACTCGATATCTGCCACTTGAGTGATGGGAATTTGCGCACCGGTGGGAGTGGGCACCAACACCCGCTCCAATGCCTCGACATTATCGCGGTAATCCCGGGCGTAGCGCACCAGAATGTTGTAGCGTTCCCGACCTTCCACAGTTTGTGATACGACGGTACCGCCCATGGCCGCCATAATCACCCGCTCCACGTCGCCAACGTTCAGCCCGAAGCGTGCGGCCGCCGCTCGATCAACGGTAAAGTCCAGAAAATAGCCACCGGTGCTGCGCTCGGCGAAGGCACTGCGGGTAAAGGGAGCCGTGCGCTCATCCTGCTGTAGCGCATTCTCGATGGCAATGCCGGTTTCCTCGATGGTGGCAAGGTCGGCACCAAAGACCTTGATGCCCAGGGCCGAGCGAATACCGGTGGCAAGCATCTCGGTGCGGGTCTGGATCGGCATCCAGAAGATATTGGGCATACCCGGAAACTTCAGTTTCCCGTCCATCTCCTGAATCAGCCCGTCCCAGGTCATCCCCTCGCGCCACTGGTTTTTAGGTTTCAGGGTGATCACCGTTTCCACCATGGACAGGGGTGCGGGATCTGTGGCGCTGGTGGAGCGGCCCACCTTACCGAAGACATGCTCCACTTCGGGGATATCGGCAATGATCCGGTCCATGGTCTGCATGGTCTGGGTCGCCTCGGTAATGGACATGCCCGGCAGGGCCGTGGGCATAAACAGAATCGAACCCTCGTTGAGGGGCGGCATAAACTCGTTGCCCAATTGCCGGAAGGGTATGACGGTTAACAGCAATACCAGCACGGCTGCTCCGGCCACCGCCCAACGAAAACGCACCGCAAAGGCGACCACCGGCCGGTAGGCGGCCACCAGCCACTGGTTCAACTTGCTGTGATCGGCGCGGATTTTGCCGCGGATCAGCCATACCGCCAGGGCCGGCACCAGGGTGATGGACAACAGCGCCGCAAAAGCCATGGAGTAGGTCTTGGTGAACGCCAGCGGTTTGAACAGCCGCCCTTCCGTGCCCTCCAGGACGAATACCGGCATAAAGGAAATGGTGATGATCGCCAGCGAGAAAAAGATGCTGGGCCCCACCTGCTGCATGGCCTCGATAATCACGTCCCGCCGGGACTTGGCCTGTTCCTCCTGATCGGCGTCGGGACTCTGCCAGCGATGCAGCCGTTTGTGGATGTTGTCGATGATGACGATGGCGGCATCCACCATGGCGCCGATGGCCACGGCGATCCCGCCCAGGGACATGATATTTGCCGTCAACCCCTGAAAATACATCGGGATAAATGCCATCAGCACCGCCACGGGCAGGGTGATCACCGCCACTAGGGTAGAGCGCACGTGCAACAGGAAGATGCCGATAATCAGGGAGACGATGAGCATCTCTTCGATCAGGGTTTTAGCCAGGGTGTCGATGGCGTCCTTGATCAGGGTCGAGCGGTCGTAGACCGGTACGATCTCCACCCCCTCGGGCAACCCCGGTTTGATATCCGCCAGCCGTTGCTTGACCTTGTTGATCACATCCAGGGCGTTTTCACCGTAGCGCATCACCACGATACCACCCACGGCCACGCCCTCGCCGTCCAGTTCCGCCTGGCCCCGCTGCATGGCGGGCCCCAGGGCCACATGGCCGACATTTTTCACGGTAACCGGGACGCCGGCCGAGGTGGTTTTCAGCACCACCTTCTCCAGGTCCGCCACAGACTTCACATAGCCCCGGCCGCGGATAAACTGCTCGTGACCCGCCACCTCCAGGATGCGTCCGCCTACATCCTGGTTGGAGTCGCCCACCGCCTCGGCTACCCGTTTGAGAGGGATGTTGTAAGAGGCGAGTTTGTTCGGGTCGAGACTGATCTGGTATTCCCGCTGGAAGCCGCCAATGGAGGCCACCTCGGCCACGCCTTCCACCGCCTCCAGGGCATAGCGCAGATTGAAATCCTGCAGCGAGCGCAGATCGGCCAAGCTGTTCTTGCCGGAAGTGTCCCGCAGGGCATACTGGTAAACCCAACCGACGCCGGTGGCGTCCGGACCCAGGGTAGGATTGACCCCATCCGGCAAGTCGGCGACAGCACTGTTCAGGTACTCCAGCACCCGGGAACGGGCCCAGTACATGTCCACCCCGTCGTCGAAGATGACGTAAACGAAAGACAAGCCGAAAAAGCTCTGACCGCGTACGTAGTTGACTCCCGGTGCCGCCAACAGTGTGGTGGTCAATGGATAGGTGATTTGATCCTCCACCAGATCCGGACTGCGCCCGGGCCAGTCGGTGAAGACGATCACCTGCACATCGGACAGGTCGGGTATGGCATCCAGGGGGGCACGCATCAGCGCCTGCCAGCCGCCGAAGGTCAGAGCGAGCACCGCCACCAGGGTAATCAGGGGGTTGCGGGCGCAATAGCCAATAGTTCGCTGCAGCCAGCCGATGGCCTGCCCTTCGGCTGGGGGGTGAGCTGGGGGGTGCCTTTGATCGTTATCTACCATTGTTCCATCCCCGCTTTGAGTCGGCTTTCCGAGGCAATGAGGAAGTTACCGGAGGTGACCACCCGGTCGCCGGCCTCGATACCCTCGATGATTTCGATAAAACCGCCGGCCCGCTGCCCGGTTTGCACCTTGCGCGGCGCGAGCCGGCCTTCGCCCAGATCCTCGAATACCACCCGCAATTCACCAGCGATAATGACGGCTGCTTCCGGCACCGCCACGCGTCGACCTAGGTCGGCCTTGAGCTTCACTTCGGCGTACATGTCGGGCTTGAGACGGCCTTCGGGATTGGCGACGGTAAGACGCACCCGCCCGGTGCGGCTGGCACCGTCCAGATAGGGATAGACGTAGTCGACCCGGCCCTCGAACGCTTCCCCGGGCAGGTAAGGCAGGGTCACCGTCACCGGCATTCCCTCCGTTAGCAGCGGCAGTTCGCCCTCGTAGATATCGGCTTCCACCCAGACCTGTGACAGGTCGGCGATGCGCAGCAATGTCATGCCTGCCTTGTGGGCGGTACCTTCCACCACGTTCTTGGCCACCACGGTGCCGCTGATCGGCGCGTGCATGGCGACATAGTCGAAGGGCTCGCCCCGTTTCTCCAGGTTAGCGATTTCCCCGGCGGTCATGTCCCAGAGCTCGAGCCGCTTGCGAGCGGCAGCCACCAGGGTTCTAGAGGCACTGCCACGGCGCTTCAGCTCCAGGTATTCCTGCTGGGTGGCCAGCAGTTCGGGGCCGTACACCGTGAATAGCGGTTCGCCCTTGGCGACGTGAACCCCCACATAATCGGCATAGAGCTCGCCAATCCAGGCATCGAACTTGAGGCTGACGTCTGCCAGGCGGGTCTCGTCGTAGGCGATCCGCCCTTCCGCGCGGATGGTCCGCGTCATGGTCATGGCTTGCGCCTCGGCGGTCTTGACACCGATCAACTGGCGGCGGCGATTGTCAAGGGTCACCATACCCGGCGGTGCCTCTTCGGCCATGTCGCCACCGTCGGTTCGGGCGCCGCCTGCCCCTTGTGTCAGGGCAGTCACGCCACTGGCCGGCTGCAGCCCCTTTCGGCCCGTGGCCAGATCGAAGTTGGCACGTGCGGAGCCAACACCCTCCTTGCTGATCTGCAACGTGAGTGGCCAACTGCCTTCCATTAATGGCTCGAAAGTCCCCCGATAGAGACCGGGTTCGATTTCCTGCATATCGGCCGGGGCCTGCATGGCGGGCATGGTGCCCATGGCGGGCATTTCCGCCACGGCCTTGATGGCAGCGCCACTGACCCGCTCACCTGAGCCATCCAGCAATGCCAGGGTCAGGTCGTTTATACCTACCCGGGGTGTGTCCGGCTCAATATCGATACCCAATTGAAAGGGACCGCTTCGGTAGGAGGCGCTGAGGGGCGGCCCCTCAGCGGGAGCGGCAGTGGTGGCATCCTCACCGGAGAGCCACTGAAGGCCCAATATGCCAGCGATACCTACCAGCAACCCGATAACAAACAGCGAAATAAATGTGGTGCGTTGAGTCATGCCAGTTACTCTTGCTCGAGGCGCTGACCGACGGTATCCGTCGGTGCCTGATTAATCTGGGTTGAGTGCGAACTGTCATTGGCCAGGAGCCGGCCAGCCGTCTGCTCCAAGGTCGCCAGAGCTCGAAGATAATCGGCATGGGTGCGGGCCAAGTTGTCCTCAGTACGCAGTTGTTGCCGCTCGGCATCGATGACCGCGAGGAAACTGCCCTGCCCCGCTCGGTAATCGGCCACGGCGGCATTGAGGCTCTCCTCGGCGAGGGGCAGCAGCCGCTGCCGGTTGATGGCCATGATGTCCCGGGTCTCCTGTACCTGCGCCCGCCCCTGTTCCAGTTGCGCCAGCAGTTGCGCCTCGCGATCCGTCAATTGCCACCGGTAGCGCATGACATCGGTCAAGGTCGCATTCCGAGTGGCACTGCGCTTGCCGGATAGATCGAAGGGCAGGTTGATACTAAGGCCCACCGTCCAGCGTTTGTCGGCGTCATCCCACAGGCTGTTGTAACCGGCGGACAACTTGAAATCGGGGAAATAGTCCTTCTCCGCTAAGCCGTGCCGGGCCCTTGCCTCGTCAATACGCGCCTGGATCCGGCGCAGTTCCGGGTGCTCCTCCAGGGCCGCCTTTTGCAACGCCAGCAACGACGGTGGTTCGGCCGGTGTGGGCAGTGGCGCTGGCGGCGGCAGCCGGCTTTGGGGAGGACGGTTCAGCAAGCCGTTGATCATCGCCTGGACTTCCCGCTGGCGCCGCTGATGAGTGACGATGCCGGTGTCGATAAGGGCCGCTTCCACATCCGCCTGCAGCACATCCTGCTGGCGGGCTCGCCCCGCCGCGTACCGGGTTTCGGCGACGCGGCGCAACTCGGCGAGCAGATCCCTGTGGGCGTGTTTGATTTGCAGGGTACGATGAATATATGCCCACTCGGCGAACAGGCTCTTGGCGGCCGCCATCAGGGCCAGCCGGCCGTCCGCCAGAGATTGTTTGGCACCCTCGGCCCGGGCGCGAGCCGCGTCTTCCCGAAGCCCGAGTTTGCCCGGCCAGGGGAGACTCTGACTCAACTCCACTCGTTCTTGGAAGCCACGGGGTCCGCCGACAGTTTTCGGAGCCCCGGCATAGGTCAGCATGGGGTCGTCCAGAGCGCCGGCGGGCTCAATACGGTAGTTCGCCGCCTTGGCAGCGGCTGTCAGTCCTTGAAGGCCCGGGTTCCGGGTCAGTACTGCGACCACTAGTTGTTCGGCGGTCAGCGCCTTCACATCCTGCAAGGATTGATTGTTTTGTTGTAACGACGGCGCAGCGATGCCCTTCAGCGGTACGATAAGCACCACCATGGCCATCAGGCCACCAATTCGGTTGCGCATGGGAAATACCCTCAATCGGCATAACGAAAAATCCTCGGCTTCCCAACAGGGAAAGCCAGAGTTCATGACAACTCGGGCGGATTAATCAGATACGCAGACGAAGGGTAGAGAAATAGACGGTACGACCACTTTCGGCCTGGGCAAGGAGCCAGCCCGGGGCAGGGGGAGAGGTCGCTGGAGACAGGGTAAACAGCGAATCCAGGTGGGGCCAGTACAGCAAGGCGACCATACCCACCCACGTTAATACCTGATCGGCGCTTGACGAGGCAGGAGCAGCGTCTTCGAATGCGGACTGGTGCTCGACTTCACAGCAGGACGCTGACGACGTGGTCGAGCCAACATGTTCGCAACCATCCTCCGAGGGGGAAGGCGCTTCCTTGTCGCAGCCCGCCATGCCGTCTTCACAACAGCAAACCGGCTGGGGCGGCATTTCCATGGTCTCGCAGGCATAGGTAAACTGCCCCCAAAGCATGAGGAACAGCGGAACCACTAAAAGCCAACGATTACGTTTAATCATCTGTCCTGGGTGCAATCTACTTAGAGTACAGAGTTTAATTTTAGCAGGGCTACCGATCCCTGAAATACTTTTCCCCACTTTTCTCGCTCAAAGTTGCTTGCCTTTCTATCACAGGTAAGAGTCGGGGTGAAGTGGTCTAATACTTCTGGGCACCCTGGATATAAGCGGCAGTGCGCAAGGGTATGGCTTCTCCTCCGCCAGGGTTAAAACAGGTATTCACCTCACGCTCAAAGCGCACCTCGCCCATTTTCGAGGGCTCCAGGGCGGTCAGGCTACCGATCCAGGCGCCGGAAACGCCCAGAGTGATCAATACAGGAGATCCAAGACAGCAGGCCGACGCGAGCAAAGCGGCAACCAGTGGACCAAGCCCCGATTTCGCATCCGACATAACGCCTGCACCTTTCATGATTTTATTCGCTGGGATAAGGTTACATCCGTAGTCAGCTACGGAGTCAGCGCGCATGTCGGATAAAACAGGTTCAATAACCATCGGTGGCCTCGCCAGGGCAGCAAGCGTTCATATTGAGACGATCCGTTATTACCAGCGGCGAGGGTTATTACCGGAACCCGAACGTCCTCCGGGAGGTATTCGGCGCTATGGTGATGCTGATATAGACCGATTGACGTTCGTGAAATCGGCGCAGCAGTTGGGCTTCAGTCTCGACGAGATAAGCGACCTGCTCCGGCTTGAAGACGGCACCCACTGCCAGGAGGCCAGTGCCCTGGCCGAGCATAAGCTGAGAGACGTGCGAGAGAAGATCGGCAGACTGGAAAAAATTGAGAGAGTGCTTGGGGAAATGGTCGACCGATGCCACGCTCAACAAGGCAATATCAACTGTCCGCTCATTGAGTCATTGCATGAGGGGATCAGAGAACAAGATTCTGAGAGGTAGCACCAGCCTCAAACTGGAGTACCGCTTCAGTACGCGCTGGACCGAACACTGGTTAATCACACCGAGCTTCGGTCTTGGTTCTTTTGACAATGGTCTGGATGTAAAGCTTGGAAGTAAACTGGGATTTCGCTCGGGGCTTAAATCGTTTATCGGTTTCACAATAAAATGCGTTTAGGGGTTGAGCTGTTTCATCTTTCGAACGGTGGCATTGCAGATCGTAACCCCGGGACAGAGAGGGTGGCAACGCGTTGACCGGCCTGCGGACGGGTTCTATCTTTAAAGGGTGAGATTCCGTAGTAATCGCTGACACTCACGAATATCACGGACTCATAGGAGACATCCCATGAACATGCCGATGAACGCTCTGCTCTTCCTGACGGCTCTGGTAGCCGGACTTCCCGCAGCCAATGCTGCAGAGCCTGCCAGGGCCACCGTGGCCGAAAAATCGCCTTTCGGCGCCTACCTGACTGATAGTGAAGGCAGAAGCCTCTACCTCTTTGAGGCCGACGAAGCCGGCAAAAGCACTTGTTACGATGCCTGCGCTAATGCATGGCCGCCTTATACTACGAGTGGCGAACCCTGGGCGGGTAAAGGTGTTGACGCCGATGCTCTCGGCACCCTCGAGCGCCGGGACGGTACGATGCAGGTGACCTACGATGGATGGCCGCTTTACTACTTCATCAAGGACAAGGCACCCGGCGATACCAGGGGCCAGGATATCAACGGCTTTGGGGCGGAATGGTACCTGGTCACGCCAGGCGGCCAAAAGGTTCACGCCGAGTGACGGCGTAATTCGGCCCAAACCGAAAGTATAAGGGGAGCTATGAGTCATACACTGGAAATTCAGGATATTCGAGAGGTTACTCACGACGTCAGGCAGATTCGGCTTGAAAAGCCCGAGGGGTACACCTTTACGCCCGGGCAGGCCACAGAGGTGGCCGTTGATCGTGAGGGCTGGACGGATGAGAAACGACCGTTCACCTTCACCTCGCTCAGCACGGATCCCTGGCTGGAGTTCGTCATCAAAACCTACCCGGACCACGAGGGCGTGACCGATCAGATTGGACAGCTTGGCGTGGGCGATAGGCTGATCATCGGCGACCCGTGGGGCACCATCGAATACAAGGGCGAGGGCGTGTTCCTGGCCGGCGGTGCGGGCGTGACGCCATTTATTGCCATTCTTCGCGACCTGCATCGCAGGGGCGAGACCGGAAACAACCGGCTGATTTTCTCCAACAAGACCGAGCGGGACATTATCCTGAAAGTGGAGTTCGAGACGATTCTGGGTGACCGTTTCATGAACGTTATCACCCAGGAGAAACCGACCGGTGATCATATTTTTCTGAATGGCGTTATCGACAAGACTTTTTTGAAATCACACATCGAGGATTTCGGCCAGGCTTTCTACGTGTGCGGACCAAGTCCGTTCAACAAGGGCATTATGGCTGCGCTTGAGGAACTGGGAGCCAGCCCGGACGCGCTGATCTTCGAAAAATAGATTGCCTCGCAAAATGCCCGGATTTCAGAGTAACAGAGGTTGCGTCACCGACAGCGCCGGCCGGGGCAGGGCCTGCCGCGTAGCATTCAGCCAGGCTGCAACCCCTTCTGTTGCAGCCACTGCGGGTTGAACAGCCGCGAGTAGTAGCGTCCGCCGCCGTCGCAGAGGACGGTAACGATGGTATGCCCGGGCCCGAGCTCGCGGGCGACACGGACGGCCGCAGCCACGTTGATACCCGACGAGCTGCCGAGGAACAAGCCCTCCTCGCGCAGCAGCCGATAGACACAAGTCACCGCTTCCTGGTCCTCAATGAGACAGGCATCGTCGATGGGTGTGCCCTCAAGATTGGCAGTGACGCGGCTGGTGCCGATGCCCTCGGTGATAGAGCCATCGCCCATGACCTCCAGGGTACCGGTACGGACGTAATGGTAGAGGGCGCTGCCGCTCGGGTCGGCGAGCACAATGCGCACCCGCCCGGAGCGCTCCTTGAGATAGCGGGCCACACCGGCGAGGGTACCGCCGGTGCCAGTGGCGGCGACGAAGGTGTCCACGCTGCCATTGGTCTGGGTCCACACCTCGGGGCCGGTAGTGGCGTAGTGAGCGTCGCGATTGGCGGTGTTGTCGAATTGGTTGGCCCAGATGGCGTTGTCCATTTCCCCGGCCATGCGCCGGGCCACCTTCTGGTAGTTGTCGGGATCCTTGTAAGGTCTCGCCGGGACGGTATGCACCTCGGCGCCGAGAGTACGCAACAGGTCAATTTTTTCCCGCGACTGGGTCTCGGGGATGACGATAACACAGCGGTAGCCACGGGCGTTGCACAAGTGGGCCAGGCCTATGCCGGTGTTGCCGGCGGTGCCTTCGACCACCGTGCCGCCCGGGCGAAGCTCACCACGCTCCTCGGCGACGCGCAGGATGGAGAGGGCGGCGCGGTCCTTTACTGAACCACCCGGGTTCATGAACTCCGCCTTGCCGAGGATCTCACAGCCGGTCTCTTCGGAAAATCCGCGCAACCGGATGAGCGGCGTATTACCCACCGCGCCGGCGAAGCCGTCAACAATATCCATGGAGAGCCTCCTTCGACACAACACCTCTCCTGACACTAACACACGGATCAGCGACGGAGCTATATTGCGAGCGTTGCCTAACGCCTCCCGGCCATACACGATGCGAGTGCCCGACAGTGCAGAAAATTGGCGACGGGCTGTTTCCCTGTCTCACTATGGTGGAAGGCTTGAAGCTCTGTGCCCAGACCTTCACCAAGGATGTGAAGCAGCTATCGTGTTGGGCGGCGTAAAGGGAAGTAAAGGGCAACTATAACTGACGACCCCACCCACGGCGAATTTTGAAATCCGTAGGGGAAGTGGCCATAAACCTGTTCGCTGGCGGTGCTGGATGCCGCCACGGGAAAGTATAGAAGTGCGCACGCTGGCTTTTTTTGAGTAGTGATCGCGGGTCTGTCTGGCCCTCGCCTTAAGAACCTTGACCCCGTACCACAGTACGGACGTTAATCTGAACTCAGGAATCGCGAAGGTGCGGCCATGACTGAAATGACCATTGGCAAAGTGGCTGATGTGGTGGGTGTCGGGGTCGAGACAATTCGTTTTTACGAACGGCGCAAGCTCATTGAACAGCCGCCACGTCCCAGGGAAAGTGGCTATCGGGTTTATTCGGACGCCACGGTGCGCCGACTGCATTTTATTCGCCGTGCGCAAGAGCTTGGTTTCTCCCTGCGTGAGATCGCCGAGCTGCTTGCGCTGCGTGATGCCGACAGTGACCATGCCGACGCAAGTGATGTGCGGCGACGGGCGATGACAAAACTCCACGATGTAGACCAGAAAATTGACCAGTTGCGGCAAATCCGCCAAGGCCTTGCGGCACTTGTGGACCGTTGTCCGGGGCAGGGGCCGTTGCAATGCTGTTCCATCTTTGAGGCGCTGGAACACAATGCGGGGTCTGCCAGCGGGCCAACAATGAGTGAGGAGATAGACATGCAGACAATCAGGCTTTCAATCGGCGGCATGCACTGCAACGGGTGCGAGGAAATTGTCCGCCATGTGCTCGAACAGCAGACAGGTGTCAAGGGGTGTTCTGTCTCCCATGAACGCGGTGAGGCCCGGGTGGCGGTTGACGAATCACGAATTTCGGACGAACAGCTTGCAGAGGCTGTGCGCGGTGCGGGCTATTCGGCAAGCGTCATGGAGACGAAGTAAACCCCTTGGAGTTTTCAGTTGCCTTGCCACTGGCCGTCGGCCTTGGGTTGCTGGCCTTCGTTGAGCCCTGTTCTGTGGGCAGTCACTTACTGTTCATCCGCTACCTCAAGGGGTTTTCACAGCGGATGAAGGTTGCCCACACGCTGCTTTTTGCCCTGACGCGAGCCTTGTTGATGGCAGTGCTCGGCGTGGTTGCCGTATTCGTTGGCACCGCCTTCACCGGACTGCAGCAAAGCCTCTGGGCTCTGCTTGGGAGTGTTTATGTGGTGGTCGGGCTGCTGTACCTGGGTGGTGGTACGTCCTGGTTTCTTGCGCTCGTGAACCGCTTTCTGCCACGCATAACCCGTATCCCCGGCGGTCCCGGATTGGGCGTGGTGTTTGGTTTGAATGTGCCGGCCTGTGCCGCCCCGCTGCTTGCGGTGCTGCTCGGCGACGCCGCTGCGCGGGGAGCAACGGACGGCGCTGTCATCTTCGGAGCCTCGACCTTGATGGTTTTTGGGCTGGCGTTTTCCGCACCCCTGCTGTTCATTGTGTTTACCGTTCGCGGCCGTCGCTGGCTGGAACACCTTACGCGCCTTGCGGGGCGCATGCCCCGCTGGACCGGCGCCATAATGGTTGTGCTCGGCATCTGGACCTTTTGGCTGGCGCTGGCTTAGCTTCTGATACCAAGCATTCTTCCTGTTCTGACATCCCTCTTGTTCTGATGGGTTTCATGTTCCTCGATCCCTTGACTCCGTATCTTGGTACGGGGCCTACCCTTGAAATGTGATTTCATTTCATCAAGGGGATGCATCATGGACACGGCAGTGACAACCGCTGACGACGATACCAGGCCCTGGAGTCTGGAACCCACGGCGGACCCCGACATTCAACGGGTCAAGGCTCATATCGGTGGACTGCACTGCTCGCTGTGCACCGGCACGATTGAAAGCGCGCTGGGCAAAAAGTCTGGCGTGCGCCGGGTTGCGGTGAGCCTGACTCACGAGCAGGCGCTGGTGGAGTTCGACGCCCGGGAGAACAGCGCCGAGGCCTTGATGGGTACCTTGCAGCAGATCGGCTACACCCTGAGCGACCCGCGCAAGGTGGAACCGTTCGAACGCCAGGAGCGGGCGTTGGCGATTGAGCGCAATCGGTTTGTCGTCGCCCTGGCCATGAGCCTTGCAGCGGTCGGATTGATCGTTGATTTTGCCTCGGCCTGGACCTTCGGGCTTTCCGCGCTGGTTTACGTCAGCTTGGTTCTGTTCGGCTTCGCGGTGTTACGCGGCGAGGGCATGTCAGCCGCACTCACGGGCACGGCCTTGTTGGCGGCAGGCGGATTGGCGTTTCTTGCGCTACGCACCGCCGGCGTTTTGGGCGGCTATGAGCCGTTGGCCGTCGGCGCGCTGGCACTGGGTATGGTGTTTGGCGTGGCGCGGCAAATGCTGAACATGGCCTTTCAGGCGTTGCGCCGTGGCATCCTCAACCAGCACGTACTGGTGGAAATCGGCGCCTTCGCCGGGCTGACCGGGGGCGCCATCGGCCTGATCGCATCGCCCGGAAGCTACCCCACTGCAGCGTTTTTCGCCGTCTCCGTCATGGTACTGACCTATCATCTATTCTCCGAATGGCTGTCGCTGATCGTCAAGACCCGCAGTTCGCAGTCGGTCAAGCGGTTGTTGGACCTGCAGCCGGAAACCGCGTGTGTCGTTACCGAAGACGGTGAGCGTGACATGCTCGCAGACCAGGTTGAGGTTGGTATGCGGGTACGGATTCGGCCCGGAGAACGAATTCCCTTAGACGGAGAGGTGGTTGAAGGCGGCTCGGCCGTGGACGAGTCCCTGATCACGGGCGAGCCGCTACCGGTGGAGAAAATGACCGGGGATACCGTCGTGGGCGGCGCGATCAATGGCTCCGGCACGCTTCTTCTGCAGGTAGCGGCTATCGGCAGCGAAAGCTTCCTCCAGCAAGTGGTCAGCAGCATTGAAGATGCGCGTGCACTCAAGCCAGGATTGCTGCATCTGGTAGATCGCGTGCTGAGGATTTATACGCCGGTCGTATTGATCATATCCGCGCTCGCCTTTGGGTTCTGGTCGGTTGGCCCCGTCCTGATTGGCGGCGAGCCGGCCCTGGAGCGGGCCGTGTTCGCCGCCTTGACCGTGCTGGTGATGGGTTACCCCTGCGCGGTGGGTATCTCCGCGCCCCTGTCCATCGTGCGCGGCGCCGGAGAAGCCGCAGACCGGGGCGTGCTGATGCGCACCGGTGAAGCCTTCCAGGCTCTGCGCAGGGTGAACAAGGTGGTGTTTGACAAAACCGGCACCCTCACGGAGGGGCGCCCCGCGGTGCGTGCCGTATACAGCGTGGATGGCGACGACGATGCGCTGCTGGCGCTGGCTGCGGCCGTCGAAGTGGCCTCCGAGCACCCACTGGGGCGGGCTGTGGTTGAAGCCGCACTTGAGAGGAATGTGGACTTTCCCGAGGTTGCCGACTTTCAGGCCGAATCCGGCCGTGGTGTCACCGCGCACGTGGACGGCAAACAGGTACTGGTAGGCAGCCCGCGCTTCGCCGAAGCGGCCGGCGTGAAAATGGCGTCCGTTGCCGATACCGTGGAAACGGACGAGGCTCAGGGCCATACGGTGATCGTGGTGGCCCGCGACGGATATTTGTTGGGCACCATCGCACTCGGCGACGCTCTGCGCCCCGACGCCGTCGACACCGTAGCCAGGTTGAAGGCGATGGGCATCCGCACCGCCCTATTGACCGGCGACAATGAACGCACTGCCCATCATATCGCGCTACAGGCCGGTATCGACGAAGTACACGCCGGTGTCCTGCCTGAACAGAAGGCAGATCGACTGCGCACAATGCAGCGAGACCAGCGGGTCGCCATGGTCGGCGACGGCATCAACGACGCCCCTGCCCTGATGCAGGCGGACGTCGGTATCGCCATGGGCGGCGGCACCGACATTGCCATTGATGCCGCCGATATCATCATCCTCAACAGCCGGGTGGGCGCCGTGGTGACGGCAATGGACATCAGCCGTTGGGGCTATCGCAAAATGCTCCAGAACGTCAGCCTGGCATTTCTGTTCAACGGCATCGGTATTCCGCTGGCCAGCACTGGTCTGATATATCCGGTCTGGGCGATGGTGGCCATGGCGGCCAGCGTCACCGCCATTTTTGTCAATTCGCTGTGGCAACGCCCGGCGCTGTTTTTCGATACGTTGGCGAGCGTGGGTGATTGAACAGGCCGGCCCGGTCTGGCAGGCAATGATGTTGCCTTGGACGTGGCAACAAACACAGTGGGGCTGACGCTGACCGCCATACGCCCAATGTCAAGAAGGATTCTGTTGATGAAAGACAATCGGCAACCCTTATCACTCACGCGATGGCAGGGCATTGCACTGATCGCATTGCAGCTTCTGTTTGCCGCGTGCGCGACAAGCGTTTTGGTCTACCGCGCCCAGGGCTGGGCGCCCGAGACCATCAACTTTGGCTTGCTGTCGTATCGGGCATTCAATATCTATATCTCACTTGGCCTGGTCATCTATTTTATCTGGGGCATCGTGCGCAAGAATCGTTATGTCGTGCCGTTACTTTCCTTGTTCGCCCTTTTTCACATGGTCGAGGGGATGATCATCGGCTTTTGGGTCAAATCGGCACTGCAATTGGCGACTCTGGTGATCCTTGCGCGGATTGTCTATGCAAGCCGGTCGTAAAACATTACCTCGCCCGGCTCTGAGGTGGAGTCAAATCAAGGTGAAAAGCTGTGATTGTACATCCATGGAGAGAGGATTCGTCATGTTAACAAAACTGTACGTGCTGCTATCGGCTCTGATATTCAGCATTGCCGTGCTGGCCGCCGATAATCAATACGTGCTGGGTGTGGACGGCCTGGCCTGCCCCTTCTGTGCCTACGGCATCGAAAAACGTCTGAACAAGGTCGACGGTGTCACTGATGTGCAGGTCGACGTTGGTGAAAGCCTGGTACGCGTAACCCTGCAAGAGGGCAAGACACTCACTGAGGAGCGGGCCCGTCAGGCAGTCGATGAGGCTGGCTTCACGCTGCGATCCTACTCAGAGGCCGGAGGCGAGACAGGAGGTGGCGATGCGAAATAACAACCATTTACTTAGCGTACCAGTGCTGGTCGGCGCTTTGTTAATGGCCGGTGTGTCTGCAGTACAAGCCGCCCCCAATACTTTCAACACCGCCCTGCCCGTGGCCCAGGGCCAGACTATCTGGCGTGAGCAGTTTGTGTTGCGGGAGCGCTCGGACAATGGGCCTATGGACCGCCAAGTCTCGGTACAGGCCCTGGGCAGTGTGCTGGGTTATGGCGTCACTTCGAAGTTCGCCGTGTTTGGCATGGTCCCCTACTTTTTCAATAAAGAGCTGGACGTTACCACACCCATGGGCCGGGTGGAGCGTGACACCAGCGGTTTTGGCGATATTTCGCTGTTTGGCCGCTACACGCTCTACAAGAAGGATTATACGGGCAGCACCTTTCGCGTGGCACCGGTTGTCGGCCTCACCGCCCCAACCGGCGACGATAACGACAGTGATCGTTTCGGCGAACTGCCACGCCCGCTACAGGCCGGCGATGGCGCATGGGATGTCTTCGGTGCTGTGGTAACTACCTACCAGACGCTGCAGTACCAGGTGGATGGGCAGTTACTCTACCGCGAAAACGGGCGCCACGATGGTTTCGCACGAGGGGATGAGACGCGCTTCGACGCTTCGCTGCAATACCGGATCTGGCCGCGAAGCATGAAGGGTGTGCCTGGCACGCCGAGCTTCGTCTATGCCCTGCTGGAGTCCAATGTAATCCATCGGGAACGCGACGACCTGGGGAGTGGCACCGATGCCGATTCCGGGGGTACCCAGTGGCTGCTGGCACCCGGGCTGCAATACGTTAGCAGAAGCTGGATCGTCGAAGGCACGGTACAACTGCCTGTGGCCGAAGACTCCAACGGTGACGCCATCGAGGACGATTATATTGTGCGCGTCGGCTTTCGCCGCAATTTCTAGGTTTCGGGTGCGGCATGAAAAAAATCGCTAAATGGTCAGGCTACAGTATTCTCGGTCTCGTGGTAGTGCTCACCATACTCGGCTGCGCGGGCGGGGCGATCAACTGGAACCAGGAGCCGCCGTACGCTCTCGTTCATAGCTGGGGTGAAAAAGGCAGCGGCCCGGGGCAACTGAATGACCCTACCGGTATTGCCGTCACGGATACCGAAGTCTTCGTATCCGATGCACGCAACGGACGTATCCAGGTCTTTGACCACGAAGGGCAACTCAAACGGGCATTCGGCACCACCGGCGATGGCATCGGCGAGCTCGGACGGCCGATGAACCTGACGATCCACGACGAAAAACTTTACGTTCCCGAGTACATGAACGACCGGATTCAGGTATTCAGCCTCGCTGGCGAGCCTCTTGCGGTAATCGGCGGCCCCGGTGAGGAGCCGGGGCAGTTCAATGCACCGGGCGGTGTTGCCGTCGCCGGTAATGGCGACCTGTTCGTGGCTGACTTTTACAACCACCGTGTTCAGCACTTACGGGCGGATGGTTCCTTCGTCAAACAGTGGGGAACCACCGGGGAGACGGGAAAGAGTGCAGGGCAATTTACTTATCCTACTGATGTAACATTTGCTGATGACAGAACTCTCTATGTGGCAGATGGCTACGGAAATCGTGTCCAGAGTTTCGATACCGGAGGTGATTTTCTGCACAAGTGGGGTGGGCCGTTTGCCCTGGGCATCTACGGGCCGCTCAAGGGCTGGCTCACCACCGCGACGTCAATTGCGGTCGGCCCTGAAGGCAACATCTTTGTGGCCGATTTTTATAACGATCGTATACAGAAGTTCGCGGCGGATGGGGACTACCTCACCGCATTCGGCAGCGAGCCGGAAAACCCCGGCCACACGGCAATGGCCGTCGCCATCGAGAGTGACGGAACCGTTTGGAGCGTGAACTTTGCCGATAATCGGGTCGAGAAGTGGGAACCCGTGAAGTAAGCTGGCAAAGAGGGGATCAGAAGACAGACGCTTCACTTACGTAGAAGATCGAGGAGATTCACCATGGGTAAAACCTATCAATCAGTTGTGGTCAATGCACCGGCTGAGACGGTCTGGGCAAAGCTTCGCGACTTTCACGACATGAGCTGGGCGCCGGATGTAGTAACCAATGTTGATATTGTCGGGGACAAGAAAGGCGACCAGCCGGGCGCCAAACGGGTGCTGAACGGGGCATTTCACGAGACCCTGCATGCTCTCGACGACGATAACCGAGAGCTCACCTACAGCATCGACGAAGGACCTTCTCCGGTTTCTTCAAATGAAGTCAGTAGCTACGAGGGGCATGTCCGGGTTCGTCCGGTAACGGAAGGTGATGGCGGCACCTTTGTGGAGTGGTACTCCAGTTGGACCGGTAACGATGAGGCAGCGCAGGAATTCTGCCAGGGGATATACACGGCTCTCCTGGGTCAACTGAAAAAAGCGTTGGACCAGTAATTCTTTGACGCAGGTTGGGCGTTCCCTGCTTTTGCGCATATCCTAGGCGTTTAGCGCCCTCAAAAGGGTGATGCGTATTTAAAGGATTCGGCAAACCCGGAGCAAAATGGACGACCATCCGGCCCCGTAATGATACTGGTATGAACCCGAAATACCTGGTTGATCAGGGGCTCGGTAATCACTTCCCCGGGGTTGCCGATGCTTTCGAGCTGGCCACCGGCCAGGACGGCGATCCGGTCAGCAAATTGCGCGGCCTGGTTGAGGTCGTGGAGTGACATCACAACGGTCAATCCGTGCTGGCGATTTAGCGTGGATAACAGTTCCAGCACTTCCAGCTGGTAGCCCCAGTCCAGAAACGTGGTCGGTTCATCCAGCAGAAGAATGTCGGTTTCCTGGGCCAGCGCCATGGCGATCCATACCCGCTGCTGCTGCCCTCCGGAGAGCGCTTCCACCGGTCGCTCCGCCAGGTCCGAAACCCCCGTCATTGCCATTGCATTGAGGGTCGCGCTGTCGTCGGTGGTGAGGTTCCTTTGCCACCATTTCCGGTGTGGGAAACGACCCAGCGCCACCAGATCCCGAACCCTGATGCCATCGGGTACAATCGGTTTCTGGGGCAGCATGGCGAGCCTGAGAGCCAGCCGGCGCCGGTCCCATTGCTCAACCGGCCTGTCGTCCAGGTAAACCTGTCCTGACCGGGCCGGTAGCAGGCCCGCGAAGCTTTTCAGGAGTGTACTTTTACCGGAACCGTTGGGGCCCAGAAGACAGGTGATCCCACCTTCTGGAATGGCCAGCGAGACGTTGTCCACAACTGGCTTGTCACCGTAGGCAAGTGAGAGATGCTCGGTTCGTAACATGGCGGATCCCGGCCTCAGGGTTGACGCGATAACAGGTAAAGAAAAAACGGTACGCCGAGGACGGCGGAAACCACACCCACGGGCACTTCATAGGGTGTGAACAGTGTCCGGCCGAGTAAATCCGCCAGCACCGCCAGTACCGCTCCCAATAGTACACATAACACCAACTGGGCCGGAAGATTGGCACCGGCCAGCCGGCGGCTGATGTGGGGAATCAGTAAGCCAATGAAGCCAACCGGCCCCACCACTCCAACGGCACTGGCGGCCAGCAGGGTGGCAATCAGCAGGGCAAAGGCACGCCAGCGATTCAGGCCCAGACCCAGGGTGCGTGCGTGTTGATCGTCAAGCTGCATGACCTCCAGTGGGCGCACGAGCAGCCCGACACCGGCCAGCCCGATGAGTGTCCATGGCAACAGCGCTCGGAGATGTTGCCATTCTGCGCCGTACAATGAGCCGGCCAGCCATTGGGCAACCAACTCGGTATGGGCGTGGCCCCAGAACGCCAGGGCGCCCGTGGTCAGTGCGTGTAACATGCCGGCAATTACCGCGCCGGTCAGGGTCATCTTGACCGGCGACAGGTGGCCATGTCGCATGCCAAGGAAGTACACCGAAAGGGCCGTCACAAGCCCGCCCGCCATGGCAAACAGGGGTAAATACTGAAGCGCGAACGACGCATTGTTGTAGGGATTCGCGCTGGACACTATCCAGTCTCCGATAATAAAGGCGGCGACGGCCACCAGACTGGCGCCCGCGGAGATACCAAGAATGCCGGCCTCGGCCAACGGGTTGCGGCTCAGCAACTGTAACAGCCATCCTGACAGGGCAAAGTGAATGCCAATCAGGGCGCCGGCCAGGGTGCGGGGCAGCCTTAATTCGAAGACCACTCGTTGCACGTGTTGCGAGCTGTTGCCGGTCAGTCCGGCCCATACCTGGGACCATGTCAGGTCTACCGCCCCCAACTGGACGCCCGCGACGATGACAACAACCAGACTGAGCCCGCCCGCCAGTAGCAGTCTGGCGACAGGGCCGGCGCCTGGAATCTGCATGCCACGGCGGCCTGCCCGAGGAGGTGTCGTTGCCGGATTTGTCACCTTATGCGCTCCGGGGTGAGGTTCGCGAATTGAGCAGATAAACCAGCCAGGGCGCCCCGATAAGGGCCGTCAGCATACCGACGGGTAACTCCTGGGGAAAAGCCAGCTGTCGTGCCAGGATATCGGCTGCCAGTAACAACAGCCCTCCAAACAGGGCGCTCAGGGGCAGCCAATGCTGGATCTGGTTGCCAATCATCCGCCTGGCAATGTGCGGCGCCACCAGGCCAATAAACACGATCGGACCGGTGAAAGCGACCAGTGCTGCAGCCAGCAGTAAAGCCAGCAACAGAAAAATCAGTCGCCAGCGCCCGACGGCCAGCCCCATGGCAAGCGCCAGATCATCATCGAGTTGCAGCAAGCGGAATGGCCGCTGCATGACGAACAAGGTGCCGAGTGGAAGCAGCAGCCAGGGCAGCACCATCTGGAGCTGAAGCCATCCCCGCCCCATCAGACTGCCGGCCAGCCAATAGTAGAGCTCTGCCGCCTCCGCCCCTGACACCAGCAGAAGGCCCGTGGTCAGTGCGGTGGCCAGCGATGTTACCGCTATTCCGGCGAGCACCACGCGCTCTGGCTGAAGTTGTCGCCGACCGGCGATGGCAAACGTCAGTGCACCACCCAACAGGCCTCCGGCAAGGGCCATCAGCGGTAGCCACAGGGCGCCGGGCGTACTCAGGGTATGAAGCGAAACCACTGCCAGGGCGGCCGATGCGATCACGCCGGTCAGGCCAGGCGAGGCCAGGGGGTTTCGGGTGACGCCCTGCATGACGGCACCGGCAACCCCGAGGGCTGCGCCGCCGAGAATGCCGAGCAAGTTGCGCGGCAGCCTCAGCTCCAGCACGGTGATGCGTGTCAGCAGGTCACTGCTGCCGTCCATGGCTGTCAGCAACAGGGTCGGCGACACCCAGCGGGAGCCCGCCATCAGGCCCACGAAGAACAGCAGCATCAGGAGCAACACAGTTGCTCCGTAAATGCTGATGGGGCGGGTGGTTGAATCGTCACTCATCATTTGTCGGTTCTGTCGGCGCTGACGTCAGCAACAGGCGCTGAATGTCGTCAAGGATCCGTTCCCTGGCGATGGGGCCGGCCCCTTCTTTCCAGTATTGCGGAACTTCGTAGACGCCGTTGTTGCGCACTGCCTTCAGGTAAGGCCAGATCGGATTCATTGTGAATGCTCGCTGACGACGGGTGGGCAACAGGAGAATGGTATCCGGGTTAAGCTCCAACAGTGCTTCAAGACTGATTCTGTAACCCAGCGGGATACCGCTGTCGGGATTAGGCGGCTTTCCCCCGACATTGTCGAAGCCCAGGCGCTCCAGCAGCGCTGTCGGCAGAAAGTGGTCGTAATAGACAAAGGGTGTTTCACTGCCGCTGGTCAGGAGCGCCACCGTTTCGGTCCCCTTTCCTTTATTACCCTTGGCGAGGGCCTGAAGGCGGTCCAGAAAGCGAGCGTTGAGTTCCGTGGCTTTTGCTGGTGCCCCCAGCGCTTGTCCCGCTAATTCCACGGCCCGCAGGCTGTCCTGAACCGTGATCAGGTCCAAGGCGAGCAGCGGGGCGATGGCTTCAATCTGATCACCGTCTTTCTCGGTATAACGGCCAATGGCGATGACCAGATCCGGCCGGACCGATGACAGCACTTCCAGGTTTGGCTGATGTCGCGGGCCGAGGCCATGAACACCGGTTAGTTCCGACGCCAGGTAGTCCGGGATCCCCTGGATACCGTAGTCGGTGACCGCAACCGGTGGGGTGCTCAACGCCAGTGCGACATCGGCGCCAAAGGTCGAAATCGCAGCGGGTCGGGTCGCGGGTTCGGATAACCGCAGGGTCTTCCCGCGGTCATCCGTCAGCCGGATGCCGCTGTCGTCAGCCAATCCTGAAGCAGGCGACAGCAGGACAATGATCAGGATCTTCGCGATCCGGTTCCGTAAACAGGCCATCAGATGTCGAGCTGCGCCTCAAGGATAAAGCTTCGGCCGGGCTGGGGCACACGGCCGACCGGACTGACGTCCACGCCCCGGAAGTAATAATCCTCATCCAGCAGATTGTTGACAGCCAGGCCCAGGTTAAGGACGCGATCACCGCCAACAGGGATATCGCGACCGACTCTGGCAGTGACCAGATGGTAGTCCGGCAACTCACCGGCGCTGCCATTACTGGTTTCTTCTTCTGTGTTGTCCGCATCACTGTAGCTGGAACTGACGTACACCCAGTTCAGGCTGGCATCCCAGGCCTGGTAACTGTACACCGCATCGGCGCTGACTTTATGGGTCGGCGCGTTGGGCAGTTCGTTGCCCTCGTTTTCACCCGTCAGTTGCTCCGTGTCCAGGAAGGTGTAACCAAAGCCGAGTTCCCAGTGGTTGTTGACACTCCATTGGTTCGTCAGCTCGACACCCTGGTGGCGGGTCTCTCCAAGGTTCTCGAAACGACTGGTAGTGCGATTGAACTGAATCTGGTCTTCATAGTCAATTCGAAACAGTGTTGCAGATGAGCTCAGACTGGGGGTTACCTGCAATCGTGCGCCAAACTCGTTATTCCAGGCAGTTTCATTGGCGACCGCGCCCTCACGCGTGGTCTGGGCAATCTGGACCGGCACAAGAGAGCGCTGGCTGTTGGCAAAGACAAACAGATCATTGGAAGCCTGATAACCGACAGTCAGGCCCGGCAATAACTCCTCGGCGCGGTTTCCCTCGGTGGTGCTGCTGAGGTTGTCACGGAAATCCATATCCACGTCTTCGTAGCGCAGACCCGGAGTTACGGTCAGGCGGTCATCCAGGAACGACAGGGTATCACTGGCGTAAAAAGCCATGGCCCGGGTGTCCAGGTGCCAGTCGCGCGCCACGGAACGGGTACCGGAGGAAAATTCCAGGCGATTGACGTCGAACTCCACATCCTCACTGACAAATCGGGCACCCAGCGTAATGTCGTGACGGCCATAGTTGATGGCGATTCGTGGCTCAGTGCCGTAAACGGTGAACAGTCTCGGTGAATCAGCGACGTGGGTAGAATCCAGCCCGGGATCCGCCCAGTGGCCGCTACCGCTGAGGTTCTGACCAAAAAAGAAGGTACGGTCGGCATCTTGCACGAAATTGCGCCATTGAAATTCCATGTTGTTGGCCGGCGTGTACGTCCAGGTGAAGGTGGCGCGACTCATATCCGCTTCGTATCCATCATACGGGCGCTGACTCTGGGTACGGTCCTGCTCATAGGCTTCCGGTGTCAGGGCACCGGGAAGTTCGGCATCCACACGGTAGTATTGCAACTGCGAGGCCAGTTCGTGCCGGTCGTTCAGGTAGTAGCGGGCGTCCAGGATCAGGTTATCCACTTCGGTATCGGAGTGATCGCGAAAGCCGTCACCGCGCTGGACGTTGGCCTGGAGCTGCAAGTCGAGTTTGTCGGTGGCGCGTCCGCCGACACGGTAATAGGTATCGGTGAAGACGTTGCCGGTCTCTTCGGCGATGGTGACCCGCTCGCGAAGGGTCTGGGAGGTTTTCGCCGGAATCGGCCTGGTCACGAAATTAACCACGCCGCCCACGTTGTTAGGGCCGTAATGAACGGAGGCACCGCCACGGACAATATCCACGGCTTCCAGGCTCGGAAGCGTGACCGGGAAAAGCGAGACGCCAACGTTACTGTAAGGTCCAATGGCAATCGGGTAGCCATCCACCAGAATCTGAAGCCGTTCACTGCGCAGCGGGTTCAGACCGCGCACCCCGATGTTGGGAAGAATGCCCGTACCTGTCTCATCAAGCACCGTGACGCCGGGTACCGGGCGCAGGGCATCCTCCAGATTCAGCGCCCCGGTATCCTGGAGTTCTTCTTCCTCCACCACCGTGCGGGCGCCGGTGTAGGTTTTCTCGGAGTCTTCGGTCGGCGGCCCCAGCCAGTCGGCGGTAACGTTCAGGCCGGGTAGCAGGGCGGGCGCATCAGCCTGCTTCTGTGCCAGGGCAGGTGCAGTACCAATAGCCAGAAGCGAGACCGGGAGCAGGGCTATTGCCACAGACAGTGGGTGGCGCTTAAGCGGCTTTGAATATTCGGATTTTGGCATTGGATTCTCCAGCACTAGTTCCATATTTTAGTGCGCATTTTACTGATAATGATTCGCATTACAATTAATTTATGGGTAAGGAGGGAAGCCGCGTGCTCGATTTGGAACCACCAAACCTTCACCACCGCGCCTTGCTCTCAAGGCCCTCAGTGGCTCAGTAGATTAGCGAATTAGCCAGACGGGGCACTGGCGGCCTGTCGGACTTAAGGCTGATCTACTGTGCCGCTTTCCCACCTTGCTCGTGACGATCACTTAAGTCCGACAGGCTTCTGGAGCGTGAACTTTGCCGATAACCGGGTCGGGAAATGGCAACCTGCCCTCCGGTAACATTTACCCTGTTCGCGTGTCCTGAACTTCAGGATAGGGAGCAGGGTTTTCATGTTTTCAGTCGCAATCGCACTGACCATTGCCGCGGTGATTGGTTACACCGCCCAGGTAACTGGCCTCTGTATGGTCCGTGGTGTCAACGACTGGATCAGGGGCCGACGTTTGCGCCTGACAGCTATCCTCATGGCTGGATTCTGGATCTATCTGTTCACGCCCCTGATTGAATATCATGACCATTCCTTTCTGGCGGTCTATCCTTTTCACTGGTCTATCCCCCTGGGTGGTTTTGTGTTCGGGGTCGGGGCAGCGATCAATGGCGCCTGTTCCATCTCCACGGCTACACGCCTTTCCAGTGGAGATCTGCGCATGCTGTTAACCATGCTGGGCTGGTTGGCCGGATGGGTATTGCTGATCATTGCAGACCTGAAGCCAGACCTCCGGAGCACGCCATACCAACTAGGGCTGCTGCCCTGGTTTGCGGTGGCAAGCCTGGTGCTGGCCTCGATACTGGTTTACCGGAAGTTTCGCCACCGCTGGCGCATGTGGGGCGGCATCATGCTAGTGGGAGTTTTTGCGGGTGCGCTCTTTCTATATGAGCCGGCCTGGTCGCCCAGTGATTTTGTTCGCGACGCAGGGCTTAACCTGATAGTAGGCACCTCGCCACCGCCGTCGTTCTCCCGGGCACTGATACTGGTCTCCATGTTGCTGGGCATGACCGCGGGCGCCTGGCGCTTCCGCCGTTTCCGATGGGTGGTGCCAGCCTCCGGCGAAACCGGCAAACACCTGGGCAGCGGGTTGTTGATGGGAGCCGGATCAGCTCTGGCGCTGGGGGGTAACGATTTCCAGTTGCTACTGGCCTTGCCCGCCCTGTCCCTGGCCAGCCTGTCTGCCCTGGCCGGTATGCTGGCAGGGATCTGGTTGGGGGTGCGGGAGCTATAAGAATCGCCGGTAGATCTTGTCACAAACGACTGATCACGGGGTTGATGAAAACCTCAACCACGCTATCTTCACCTTTGAACAGCCGTGGACGTGCAGGGACAGGGGGTGTAACAACCGTAAGCCTGTTGTGTCGATAGTACGTGGAATCAACGGGTACGCCAATCAACGGGAGACAGTGCAATGAGGTGGCCGGCTGGGATGGAAGCAGGTTTTGACGGTGCGAGGGAAGGCACTGGTTTCGGTCGGACCAACTGGCAATCGCTGATGAACTGGGCCAGACAACTTGTTGCCTGTCGGCTGTGCCGGAACCTGACCGTGGCCGCCTTTGTGGCGATCCTGGTCATCGAGTTCGTGATTCTGATTCCGTCTTATCGAAATTACGAAGAGAGCCTGTTACGCCAGCATGCCACCGTCGCTGAACAGGCCATCAAAACCTATCTGGCTACAAAGTCAGGCTCGGTAACCGCCGACTCGCTTGAGCATTTGCTCGAAAGCTCACGGTTAACGGGTATCGAGCTGATGGTGGGTGACCAGTGGTTACGCGCTGGTGAGGCGGTCAGGGAGCCGGGCGATGCCCTGGGGCGGCTGCGGGATCTTGAGCGGCCCGAAGGTATCCGGTTGGAGATTGCCTGGCGGGAGGGCCAATGGCTCGGCGACTACCCGGTGCGGGCGCGGGTGGACGTTACCGGTGTCTCGGCGGAGTTGACCGCGTTCGTAGCTCGCATTTCGGGGCTGTCGTTGCTGATTGCCATTTTCGTAACCATTGTCACCATGGCCGTGGTCGATCGCATGATGCTGTCACCTTTACTGAGACTACGCAGCCGTATTATCCAGGCCGGCACCGATGCCGAGCACCCCCTGAGCTACGTCCGGCAGCCGGAACGGTGTGATGAGTTCGGGGAGGTTGAGGGCGCGTTTAACGGCATGTTGAAACAGAATGCGTCTTACCTGAACCGCCTGCAGTCCCTGAACCAGCGCCTCGATCAGTTGCTGATGGAGCGGACCCGTTCACTGAAGCGCACCGAGCAGGAACTGGAGATCCGGAGCCTTTACGATCAACTCACCGGGCTGGCCAATCGTAACCTGTTTGAAGAACGGATTACGCAGTATCTGGCGGAGGCGGGCAAACACGATGCGGCAGCCAGTGCGCTTGTGGTGTTTGGTCTTGATGAGTTTCAGGCACTCAACGGGCTTGCGGGCCACCAGGCGGGTGATCGGGTATTGCAGGAGGTGGCGCGGAGGCTTGGCCGTTTCAGCCGGGAGCCGGGTTTTGTATCCCGGCTGGGCGGTGATGTCTTCGGTTTGTGGTTTACGGCCCGCGAAGACAAGCCAGAGGTACATCTGGAAGCGGATATTGCTGATGTGATCAGTGCCTGTACTGCGCCAGTCCAGGTTGGGGGATTCAGTCATGAATGCCATATCAGCGCTGGTGTTGCCGTTGCTCCGATGGATGGCAGTGACGCCGAGACCCTGCTGAGCCACGCCGAGATCGCCATGCACCGGGCGAAGAAATCGCCGGATCAGAAGGTCCAGTTCTTTGCTTCGGATTTCGGCGAACAGATTCAACGGCATCAGACGTTGGTGAGGGATTTGCGTACCGCTATCGAGCACCGGGAATTCGAGCTCCACTATCAACCCCAGTTTGACCGGCTACGTCGTTGTGTAGGGTATGAGGCCCTGCTGCGCTGGCGCCATCCCGCTGATGGTCTTGTGTCTCCGGCTGACTTTGTTCCGGTTGCGGAGCAGACCGGGTTGATTATCCCTATGGGTTTGTGGGTCGTTGAACAGGCCGTTGTGACCATGAAACGTTGGGTTGAACAGGGATTCGAGGGACGCATGGCCGTCAATATATCCGCCCGCCAGTTGGCAGACCCGTCTCTGGCTGAAACCATCGAAAACATTTTGCAGTCCCACAATCTGGCACCGGACTGTCTGGAACTGGAAATCACCGAAACCGCGCTGATGGAAGATGTCACCATGGCGCTGAAGATTCTTCAGCGCTTCCGGGCACTGGGCGTATTATTGGCGGTCGATGACTTTGGTACCGGTTACTCGTCGCTGGCCTACCTGAAAGCACTGCCGGTCAAACGCATCAAGATCGATCGGGCGTTTGTCATCGGATTGCCGGATAACGAACAGGATGAGGTGCTTTGTCGCACCATGATCTCCATGGCTCACAGCCTTGGCTGCGAGGTCATTGCCGAAGGCGTGGAGACAGAAGCCCAGGCCAGCTGGCTGCTGACCTCAGGGTGTGATGAACTCCAGGGCTTTCTGCTCGGTCGCCCGACACCTGAGGGTTACCGGTCCTCCCAGTCGATTGCCCGGTAATCGAAGTTGCCCTCAATGGTGGGCTTGATAATCCGGAAATAAGGTGAGGCATCAAAGTCCCTCGGTGTGAACAGGGAGGGATGCCGGATCCGGAAGCGCTCGATCTCGCAGTCTTCACAGTCCGGATCGTTGGCGGGAAATGTTTTCACCACTGGCAGGATCGGATAGCGCAGTTGCTGGAAGCCTTCTGCAATAAAGGTGGAACAGATGGCCCGCGTGGGATCGCCGCTTCCGAACGCCAGCAGTCTGTGCCGGTAACGCGTCGGCACCGGCGGTGTCGGCCACAGGTAACGCGCCAGATCAAACACGTTTTTCATGTCGTACTGGTGGCCGAGGCGGCTTAGGGCATAGTCCGTCAACGCGTGAATGTCGTCTTCATCAAGTCCGACCGGACGGCAGATGCGGGTATGGGTATTTCGGTAGAAAGACAGGGGAAGCGGGCGGATACCTGCCTCAAGGTCTGCCTCTATGAGTACGTGGGCTTCACCATCGTCCGAGGTTCCGAGACCGGCATCCGGCCCCAGGTACAGTGCCGCGTGAGACCAGGTGGACTGGGTCAGATACTTGATGGCAACACTGATTCGCGTATTACCCTCTACCAGCAGAACGTCTCCGGGCTCAAGCGTGTTTACCATGGCTTCCCAGGTGGAGGTTCGGGTGGAGTGCCGGGAAACTTCCTTGGAAAGGTAGGCGGCCAGGCGCCTGGAGAGCCAGTTCAACAGCATATTTTACCCCGGTTTTTCTTAAGTTATGCCAATAGAATAGACAAACATCGGGGAACTCTGTTACATCGGCCAGCCGAGGCCGCGGAGCAGAGGGTGCATGAAGAAGCACAAAAAATTCAGTTTCAGAAAGGCGCGTCGTAACACTTCGGTTGTTCAGGGGTCTCTCACCTTGCGGGCCATCAGGCTGGAGCAGTGTCTGATGGAGCTGGGGATATCAGGAGGTGAATCGTGAGCATGGATAACATGATTGGTTCGGTACTGATTGCTCTCTTGCTCTGGGCAACACAGCCGGCCATTGCCGAGAGCAAAAACGGATTTGATGTCAGCAACGCACGGGTGCCGGTTGATGAAATCCTCCGTGGTGGGCCACCTCGTGATGGCATCCCCTCAATAGACGATCCAAAATTTGAGCGCCCCGCCGATAGCCTGCCCTGGCGCGCCGATGACCTGATGCTGACCTTTGATGACGGAGACGCCCGCTTTGCATACCCCATCGGCATTCTGAACTGGCACGAAATCGTCAATCATGACCTTGACGGTACGCCGCTGCTGATTACCTTCTGCCCGTTGTGCGGAACCGGCATGGCGTTCGATCCGGAGGTTGAGGGTCGTCACCTGACCTTTGGTGTGTCGGGTCTGCTGTATAACAGTGATCTGCTGATGTATGACCATCAAACCGAATCCCTATGGTCACAGATTGAAGGGCGGGCAATTTCAGGCCCGCTGGCCGGGACTGAGCTGACGCCTGTCGCCATTCGCCATGAACTCTGGGGAAGGTGGCAGGAACGGGTTGGCTCTGACGGACAGGTGCTCTCAACAGACACCGGCCACAGTCGCAACTACCGGATGTCGCCTTACGGGGATTACGATCATTCTGAGCGGCTTTACTTTCCCGTCACCCACACCAGCCGGAAGTATCACCCGAAAACCTGGGTGCTGGGCTGGACCCATAATGGCGAGAGCAAAGCCTGGCCATTCCCCGAACTGGCGGACCACGGTGCTGTTCTAGAAGACCGGATCGGCGGCAAGGCGGTACGAATCCACTACGATCCGGAGGTGCCGTCGGCGGAGCTGCGGGATGCGTCGGGCAAGCTGCTTCCTGCCACGAGAGCCTTCTGGTTCGCCTGGTACACCTTTCATCCCGACACCCGGATTTATGAGGCCGATTAATTTTGAAAACTGGTGTAATAGTTCCGGAACTCATGTGTCTCCTTCATGACCGCCCCTTGTGCGGTGACGGGCTCCGAGGGCCCAACCCATAACTCCATGATCAGGGAGAGAGACCATGTCCACGATACATCCTCTTAGAAAAGCCATTCGCATTTCCTATGAACATCAGCGCACTGCCTGGTGGTCCGCTGCATTGATGACTGCCATGCTTGGCACCGGCGGGCTGGCGGTTGCCGCCTGCAATCCGTGCTCTCCTTGCAAGAGCAAGTGCAAGGCCGGGCAGCACTGCAAAGCTGGTTGTAAGGCCGGTTGCAATCCGTGCGCGGCCAAAAACCCGTGCGCGACTAAAAATCCCTGTGCCGTGAAGAACCCATGTGCCAACAAGAACCCATGCGCCACCAAGGGCTGTAATCCCTGCGCTGTGAAAGGCTGTAATCCCTGCGCAGCTACGGGCAAGTGTGGCGCCAAACCCAACCCCTGTGCTGCCAAAAAGGTCACTCGACCAGCCAACTATCAACCTTATGAGGGGAATCCCTGCAAGCTGATGGCTCTGGGGGAGAAGCTGTTTAACGATCCTTCCCTCAGCAGCAACGGCCTGTCCTGCGCGACCTGCCACAACGATGGCGCTGGCTACAACGCAACCTTTGCCAATGCCTATCCGCATTCCGTGGCCATGGCCAGGGACATATTTGGCATGGATTCGGTGCATCTGGATGAGATGGTCCAGGTTTGTATGGTTCAGCCCATGGCGGCAGAGCCTCTGGACTGGAGCGGTGAACAGCTGGCGGCGCTCACGGCGTACATGGGCAAGGTTCAGAAGCAGCTTGCAGCTAATCCCTGTGCCCTGAAGGGTGGCAAATGTGGCGCCTGTAACCCTTGCGCCACCAAAAACCCCTGCGCCACGAAAAATCCGTGCGCGACCAAAAATCCCTGTGCAGCGAAGAACCCCTGTTCGGCCAATGCCGGGAAACGATTGGCAGATGCCGCTGCCTGAGGTGAATAGACCAGTCGGACGCGCGCGGCTTCCGGGAACTCCCGGAGCCGCGCGGGTAAGGAGATAAGAGATAATGACGGAACTTGGTATTCCCAAATTGGCGAGTCTCACGGATAACCAGGTGTTGACCAGTCTGGCGGCCATTGACGATATCCGGGAGTGCTACCGGGTGCTGGAGAAAGGCGGGTTAAATGTGGTTGGTGAGGTGCTCAAAGGCCAGGGCCCTTTTTACGAGATGGACCACTACCCGAAAGAGGACGTCTATGACCGGGAAACCGCGTCCCAGTATTACTACCATGCTCACCGGGACGACCACGCCGAGCATGGGCATTTCCACCTGTTTCTTCGTAATGCGGCATTGCCTGAAGGGATAGAGCCGGTGATGGGGCCCACGGGTGAGGACAGGGTGGCGCACCTGGTCGCAGTTTCCATGGACGCCTGGGGTTACCCTACCGACCTGTTTGCCGTAAACCGCTGGGTAACCGATGAGAGCTGGCTGCCTGCGGAGACGATCATTCGAGTGCTGGATCAGTTTGCCATTGATCACGCCTACCCCAGCTGGCCGGTCAATCGCTGGCTGACGGCGATAGTGCGTTGCTTCCGGCCCCAGATCGAGGCGTTGCTGTATCACCGGGACGAGGTTATCTATCAGCGGCAGGCGCAGGGTCTGGAGCAGGTGCTGGAAGATCGTTCCCTGGAGATTACCGGGACTGTTCCGATCGACGTGGACAGTTGGGCGGATAAGCTCAAAGCGGAGCAGATAAAGCGTAATCAGGCCAAGCGAATTCAGCAAAACAGAAGCTCTGAATATACCAGGTAATCACTGACATCAAAAAAACAGGGTTTGACGGGTTATTAACTATCGCTGCCCCGGGATTTCAGTGCGTTAAGTGCCTCGGTCACACGTTCGTCGATCCTGCGCAGCAGCTCCTCGTCCGGCTGGGCCGAGGAGTGAGCCTTCATCAGCTCGGTACTCGCCCGCAGATTGCCGATAAAGGTTCGGCAGTCCTTGCACATCATCAGGTGCATTTTCACGGACAGGCTCTGCCGACCAGCCAGTTCGCCATCAATGTAATCACTGGCAATTACGGCCAGATCCCTGCACATCAGCATTCGCCCGTCTCCTGGAAGGTTTCGACCATCAGAAAGATTTTTTGCCTTGCACGGTGTAAAAGGACACGAAGGTTAGAGGCACTGACATCCAGAATGTTACAGACATCGTCGGATTTGTGCTGGTGAGCCTCGTAAAGCATCAGGGCGGAGCGC
Source organism: Marinobacter sp. B-21 (assembly GCF_056857895.1). Lineage (NCBI taxonomy): Bacteria > Pseudomonadati > Pseudomonadota > Gammaproteobacteria > Pseudomonadales > Marinobacteraceae > Marinobacter > Marinobacter sp. B-21. Next base: position 4,211 of record NZ_JBSXNZ010000089.1, on the reverse strand, counting down.
TGGGTTTCCGGTAGCGCGGAAAGGTGTTTGTCCAGGCAATCGCTGAGGGCACCATTTTCCATCAGTGTGTCCGCGGATTCGTGAAACTGCAGCTTTGGCGGCAGATCCCAGCGGCCAGTGGAATTAAAACGGCTGGCCAGCTCCGGCTCAAGGCTTTCGGAAAAATCGGTGGCCACTTCCCGTTTGCTGGAACGAAGCCTGTTTTTACAGCGGTTGGCAACAATCCGGTGCAGCCAGGTTTTCAGGCCCGACCGGCCTTCAAACTCTTGAATGGCATCGATCACGGTAACCCAGCAATCCTGGACAATTTCCTCGGCGCTGGAGTGGTCCAGATAGAACCGGGCGACCGCCAGCATCCCGGGTGTGTAAACGCGCACCGCTTCCCGATAGGACTGATTGTCGCCCGCTTTCAGGCTTTGAATCAGTGTTGCTTCCCTGGGGGTGTCTGGATCCGACATCGCTGTTTCCTATTGTGAACAACTGCTCAAGAATAGCAGTAAGTTCTGACAGCTGTCGAAAAGTTCCCTGCGTACACCATGCAAGGGGCCGTGACCAAATTGTTAGATATTCATGAGCAATCGTTGACACAATGCCGGCCTGAACGACGTACAACTTCTTTAAACCTGCGAAAGAAGCAAAGAAGCGAAACAGAAGGGCCGGATGTAACACTTCCGCAACTGGCGTGTCTCTGCGGTACTACATTATTAAGGGTAACAAGGATTATTACATGACATCGAAAAAATGGATTCTGGTCGCGTTGATCGTGGCGGTGATCATCGGTTTTATCGCCAGCGGTGGTAATGAACTGCTGACGCTGCAGAATCTCAAGGATAACCAGCAGCTTCTGGAAAGCTGGATTGGGCAGAATCTGACGACTGCGGTGCTCGGGTTTGTGGCCATCTATGTAGTGGTCACCGCGCTGTCACTGCCCGGAGCGACGATCATGACCCTGGCGGGCGGTGCTTTTTTCGGCAACCTGTACGGCCTGGCGGCGGTGTCGATTGCTTCCACCATCGGTGCCTCTCTGGCGTTTCTGGTGGCCCGCTTCCTGATGCGCGATACCTTGCGCAAGCGCTATGCCGAGACCGTGGCGAAAATGGACCGTGGCATCGAAAAAGACGGTGCCTTCTACCTCGCAACCTTGCGTCTGGTGCCGGTCTTCCCGTTCTTCCTGATCAACCTGGCGATGGGCCTGACTGCCATGAAGTTGCGCACCTATGCCCTGGTGAGCTGGATTGCCATGCTTCCGGGAACCTTCGTCTACGTAAATGCAGGCACCCAGCTCGGGCAGATCCGGTCCACCGGTGACATTGTCTCGGCCGACCTGCTGCTTGCCTTTGCCCTGCTGGGACTTTTCCCGCTGATTGCCAAGTTTGTGGTGGGCTTCATTCGTCGCCGCAAGGTCTATGCCGGCTGGAAGAAGCCCGAAAGCTTCGATTACAACCTGCTGGTGATTGGCGGTGGCTCTGCCGGCCTGGTTTCGGCCTACATCGCAGCGGCGGTGAAGGCGAAAGTGGCCCTGATCGAAAAGCACAAAATGGGTGGCGACTGCCTCAACACCGGCTGCGTGCCCTCCAAGGCGCTGATCCGCAGTGCCAAGGCAGCAGATACCCTGCGCCATGCCAACCGTTACGGGTTGGAGTCAGTGCCGGTGAACGGCTCGTTCAGGAGCATCATGAACCGCGTCCAGGACGTGATCGCCCAGGTGGAGCCTCACGATTCCCCCGAGCGTTATCGCAAACTGGGTGTGGACTGCATCTCTGGCGAGGCCAGCTTCGTATCGCCCTGGGAGCTGGAAGTCAGGCATAACGACGGCCGCACCGAACGGCTGACCGCGCGCAGCATTGTTGTCGCCACCGGTGGGAAGCCAGCCATGCCGCCGATTCCGGGCTTGAAAGACATGCAGCCGCTGACCTCCGATAACCTGTGGGAATTGCAGGAGCAGCCGGGGCGCCTGCTGGTACTGGGCGGTGGTCCGATCGGTTCCGAGCTGGCCCATGCGTTTGCCCGGCTGGGCAGCAAGGTGACTCAGATTGAGATGGGGGAGCGCCTGCTGGCAAAGGAGGATGTCGATGTCTCCGAGTTGGTCCTCAAGCAGTTCCAGGCTGATGGTGTGGATGTCCGTTTGAAACATTCTGCGGTGGAGTTCCGTAAAGAAGAAGACGAGAAGGTCGTCTACTGCGAGCATGAAGGTGAGCGGGTACGCATTCCCTTCGATCAGGTACTGGTGGCCGTTGGCCGTGCGGCAAACACCGCCGGCCTGAATTTGGACAGGATTGGTGTCGATACCTTGCCCAACGGCACCGTACCGGTGGAAGAGGACATGAGCCTGCGCTACCCGAACGTGTTTGCCTGTGGCGATGTGGCTGGCCCGTATCAGTTTACCCACGCTGCCGCCCATCAGGCCTGGTACGCCGCCGTGAATGGCCTCTTTGGGCAGTTCAAACGCTTCCGGGTGGATTACCGGGTGATGCCCTGGGTGACGTTTACTTCACCGGAAGTGGCGCGGGTTGGGCTTAGTGAGGCCGAGGCCAAAGAGAAGGGGGTTGCCTACGAGGTCACCCGCTACGGCCTGGATGACCTGGATCGCGCTATAGCTGAGAGCGAAGACCATGGCTTTATCAAGGTGCTCACACCGCCGGGCAAGGACAAGATTCTTGGAGCGGTTGTGGTTGGTTCTCATGGCGGTGAAATTCTCGCGGAATTCACCCTGGCAATGAAACATGGCCTTGGCCTGAACAAGATCCTGGGTACTATCCATCCGTACCCGACCTGGAACGAATCCGCCAAATACGCTGCCGGTGAATGGAAGCGCGCCCATGCTCCCGCGGGCATCCTGAAGTTGCTGGAAAAGCTGCACGGCTGGCGTCGCGGCAAAGACACAAAAGCACCGAGGAGTCTCTATGTCCCTGACTGAAACCCCCACGGCCCGCAGAAGGCGTATTCCGGCTGTGGAGGTCCTGGAGCCCCGGGCGTTCGACAGCTGGACCCACACCCGCAACGGTGACCCCCGGGGCTACATTGATGCGCACAGGCTGAAGGAGCTGTGGATTCATACCGGCACCGCCTGCAACCTGGCCTGCCCGTTCTGTCTGGAAGGCTCCCATCCCGGTGACGGCCGCATTCCCGGCATGAAGCTCAGCGATGTGAAACCCTTTATCCACGAAGCCATCGATATGGGCGTGGAGCAGTTTTCCTTCACCGGCGGCGAACCCTTCGTGATCCGGGACTTTGTCAACATCCTGGATTACGCCAGCCAGCACCGGCCCTGCTTCGTGCTGACCAATGCCACCGAGCCGCTGCGCAAACGCCGGCACCAGGTGTTGCCGTTGCTGGACAATCCCTACCCGATCCACTTCCGGGTTAGCCTGGATTTCCCGGACCGCGCCCGGCACGACAAGGACCGCGGTGAAGGCAGCTTTGATCTGGCGCTGGAGGGTATCCGCTGGCTGATTGAGCAGGGTTTCAAGGTGTCGATTGCCCGCCAGACCGATCCTGAGGAAATCCCGTCGGATGTGGAAGCGGTTTTCCGGGCGATTTTCCGTGACTGGCATATTCCCGAGAACCTGGCGTTTACCGCGTTTCCGGACCTTGGTACGCCCGGTTCGGAAGACGGCAGCCCGGAGATTACCGAGACCTGTATGGAGAAGTATCCGACCAAGGAGTCGCGGGCGCACTTTATGTGCACCTACACCCGGATGCTGGTGAAGAAGGGTGACCGGGTTCGGGTGTATGCCTGCACGCTGGTGGATGATGATCCGCAGTATGACCTCGGGGGCTCGTTGGCCGAGAGTATGGACGAGCGCATTATGCTGCGGCATCACCGGTGTTTTTCCTGTTACCGGTTTGGGGCCAGTTGTTCGGCTCCTGGTTAGTTTTTTAGGACTGGTCGCGGATATCGCGACCGAGCCCTACAGGGACGTATTCACGGGCGTTTTTTTGAGCCCCTTCCCGGCCAGCGCCGTCACCACCCAAATCAGAAACCCCGGGCAGGGCCCCGGAAATAACGAACCAGGAACAAGACAATGAATTTTACCGAAGCCTCCCTGTTCTGGGGATTCCTGCTGGTGTACGGCGTGGTGATGTACGTGCTGTCGCCAAAGAGCAAGAACGCGAATTCGTTTTACAAGGGCGCGGACGATAACGGCAATCCGGTGGGGCAGTGGTCACTGACGGCGAGTATTTTTATCAGCTGGATCTTCGCCAAGTCG